>CANBWY010000067.1 GCA_947373245.1 Comamonadaceae bacterium | reverse complement strand
TTCTGGTTTTACCCACCCAACGATCGGGGATGTCACGCCGCAGACCTTGTATTTGCAGCGCCGCGACTGGCTCAAGCAAATCGCAGCAGGCGCTGCGGGTGTGTCATTGGCGGCGTGGGGCGCGCGTGAGGCCATGGCGCAGGTGGCGCCCTTGCCGGGGGGCGTGAGTCGCGTTAGCGGGGCCAGCACGATGGAGAAGGTCACGGCCTATTCGGATGCCAGCAGTTACAACAACTATTACGAATTTGGCACAGACAAATCTGACCCCGCCAAATACGCGCACACCTTGCAGACCAAACCCTGGCATGTCGAGATTGAGGGTTTGGTCAAAAAGCCGGGACGCATGGATTTGGAAGACCTGCTCAAACTCAGCCCCATGGAAGAGCGCATTTACCGCTTGCGCTGTGTGGAAGGCTGGTCGATGGTGATTCCTTGGGTGGGCTATTCGCTGTCTGAGCTCATCAAGCGCGTGGAGCCCTTGGGCAATGCCAAATATGTGGAGTTCGTCACCCAAGCTGACCCCAAGACTATGCCCGGTGTGCAATCGCGTGTGCTGGACTGGCCGTACGTTGAAGGTTTGCGCATGGATGAAGCCATGCACCCCTTGACCTTGTTGAGTTTTGGCATGTACGGCGAAGTGCTGCCCAACCAAAACGGCGCGCCTGTGCGCTTGGTGGTGCCTTGGAAATACGGTTTCAAAAGCGCCAAGAGTTTGGTGAAAATCCGCTTTGTTGAAAAGCAACCTATCAATTCATGGGGCCGCTCGGCACCGCAAGAGTACGGTTTTTATTCGAACGTGAACCCGAATGTGGATCATCCACGTTGGAGTCAAGCCACTGAACGACGCATTGGTGAAGATGGGTTGTTTGCCAAGAAGCGCAAGACCTTGATGTTCAATGGCTACGAAGCGCAAGTGGGGCAGATTTACGCAGGCATGGATTTGAAAAAGTTGTACTGACCGTGTTTGATCTGCGTCCCTATTTGCGCTCGGCTTTGAGCCATCGCATGACTCAACCCATGTTGTATGGGCTGAGTCTGCTGCCTTTTGCATGGCTGTTTTGGGGCGCTACCCAAGACGCGTTGGGTGCGAACCCTGCAGAGCATTTGATTCGCTCAACAGGGGATTGGACGCTGCGGTTTTTGTGCTGTACCTTGGCCGTCACACCCTTGCGTGTGATTTTTGGCTTGCCTGAGCTCTTGAAGTTGCGGCGGCTATTTGGCCGAATGACCTACTTGTATGTGGTGTTGCATTTGCTTGGCTACAGTTGGCTAGATATGGGCTTTGAGTGGGCCGACATTGCGCATGACATTGCCAAGCGGCCGTTTATCTTGGTGGGTTTCACCGCATTTGTATTGCTCACGCCTTTGGCGGCGACTTCGTTTAACCGCGCCATTCGGTGGCTAGGGGCCAAGCGTTGGCAGCGTTTGCATCGTGCTGTGTATGTGGTGGCGGTGTTGGCTGTGCTGCACTTTTTTTGGATGCGGGCGGGGAAGAACAACTTTGCCGAGGTGTTTGTTTACGGCTTTGTATTGTTTGCTTTGTTGGCTTGGCGGGTTGTGCGGCCCCTGAGGGAAAAAACTCAGCGAACCAATAACTCCAAAGCCATCTGATCAGCCGCAGTCTCACGACGACGAATGACATCTGCCTTGTCGCCATCCACCAAAATCTCAGCCGCACGACCACGCGTGTTGTAGTTGCTGGCCATGGCCATGCAATACGCGCCTGTTGAAAGCACTGCGAGTAAGTCGCCCGATTGCACGGTCAATTGGCGGTCACGGCCCAGCCAATCACCGCTCTCGCACACAGGGCCGACCACGTCGTACAGCGTGGCGGCACCGGCGCGTGCAGCCAATGGCACGATTTGGTGGAACGCTTCGTACATGGCGGGACGAGGCAAGTCGTTCATCGCTGCGTCGACGATGCAGAAGTTCTTTTGCTCGCCGGGCTTCAAATACAGCACCTCGGTCAAACACACACCGGCGTTGCCCACGAGTGAGCGGCCAGGCTCAATCATCAACTGGCGTTGGCCGTAGCCGCGTGCATCGAGTTTGGCCAGCAACTGTGCCCACAGCGCATCGGCAGCCGGTGGCGTATCGCCGTTGTAGTTGATGCCTAGGCCGCCGCCAAAGTCGATGTGGTGAATGGCAATGCCTGCCGCTTCGATGGTTTGCACCAAGTCGAGCACACGGTCCATGGCGTCGAGGTAGGGCGTGGCTTCGGTGATTTGCGAGCCAATGTGGCAGTCAATCCCCGTCACTTGCAAGCCGGGTAGGCTGGCGGCACGTTGGTAGGTGGCCAGGGCACGTTCGTGAGCCACACCAAACTTGTTGCCTTTGAGGCCGGTGGAAATGTAGGGGTGGGTTTTGGCGTCCACGTTGGGGTTGACGCGAATGCTGATGGGCGCACGCTTGCCCATGCTTTGCGCCACGTCGCTCAGCACTTCGAGTTCGGCTTCGCTTTCTACGTTGAAGCAGGCAATGCCGGCGTCCAAGGCTTTGCACATTTCAGCGCGTGTTTTACCCACGCCAGAGAAGATGACTTTTGAGGTGTCGCCGCCCGCAGCAATGACGCGGTCGAGTTCGCCGCCTGACACGATGTCAAAGCCGCAGCCCGCTTGGGCAAACACTTGCAAGACGGCCAAGGATGAGTTGGCTTTCATGGCGTAGCAAATGCGCGCGTTGCGGCCCTCGAAGCCGCGTTGGTAGGCGGCGAGTGCGCTGAGCATGGCGGCTTTGGAGTACACAAACAAGGGCGTGCCGTGTTGCTGCGCGAGGAAGGCAAGTTGGACGCCCTCCAAATACAAATCGTTGTTCTGTGTGGCCACAAAAGGCGCACCGGCAAGCGTGGTGTGTGTCATCTGACGGTTCTTAAAAATTAACGGGCAGCGGGGGCTGTTTGTGTCGTGGCAGGCGATGCGCCAGAAGCGGCGCTCGAGGCAGGTGCCTGTGGGGGCGTGGCGGACATGCCAGGAATTTGGCGGCGCACAATGTCTGGCAATGTGGCGCGGTGTTGGAACTCGGGGTCGTTGGGCATGTACAAATTGCCTTTTTGGCCGCAGGCCGTCAATGTGGCGACCGCGCACAACGCAGAGGCCACACCGGTGCGCAGGCCTCTGCCCGTGACTAGAATCTTTTGTTCAATACCCATGGCGCAAATTGTAATGACCGATCTCGAATTCTTAGACTGCGCAGAACTTCTGCTCAAAGCCGTTGAACTGGCTTGTGACCGCATCAACGACGACGGCGAGGCCGACATCGACAATCAGCGTGTGGGCGGCATGATCACGCTGACGTTTGAGAACCGCAGTCAAATCGTCATCAACTTGCAAAAACCGTTGCACGAGGTGTGGCTGGCGGCGCGTTCGGGGGGCTATCACTTCAAGTTTGATGGCGCGCATTGGGCCGATACCAAAGGCCAAGGCGAATTCTTTGAACGCTTGAGCAAAGACGCCAGCACCCAAACGGGGCTGGCGCTGACGTTCGCTGCTTGAGGCGACAAGACAGGCGCATCGAGCGCCTGTGCTTTTAGTTTTTGAACAGATCGAGAATCTTTTTCTTCTCGTCGTTGGCGGGCAGCTGCTCGTTGGTGTTGCCGCCACTGGACTTGCTGTCCATCCCTAAGCTGCTCACACCACCGCCTTTGCTGAACTCGGTGTAGGCCCAGTCGCCGTTTTCGTGGGTCAAACCAGCGGGGGGCACTGGCTCGGCGATGGGCACGTCTTTCAAGGCGTGTTGCATGTAGCTGATCCACACGGGCAAGCTCAAACCGCCACCCGTTTCGCGGTCGCCCAGTTTGCGCGGGGTGTCATAGCCAATCCACGTGACGGCAGTGAGTGTGGGCTGAAAGCCGGCAAACCATGCGTCCATCGAATCATTCGTGGTGCCGGTTTTGCCGTAGATGTCGGGGCGCTTCAAGGTGGCTTGTGCACGCGCGGCGGTGCCAGAGCGGGTGACTTCTTGCAGCAAGCTCTCCATCACAAAGGCGTTGCGTGCATCAATGGCGCGCGCCGACTCGTCGAGCGCGGGCGGCGCGAACTCTGACAAGGTTTTGCCCAACTGGTCCGTCACCTTGGTGATTAAGAAGGGGTTGATGCGGTAGCCGCCGTTGGCAAACACCGAGTAGGCCGACGCCATTTGCATGGGCGTGACCGAGCCTGCGCCCAAGGCCATGGTCAAGTACGGGGGGTGCTTTTCAGGGTCGAAGCCAAACTGGGCAATCCAGTCTTGCGCGTTTTGCGCGCCCACGGCTTGCAGCACGCGAATTGAAATCATGTTTTTCGATTTGGCCAAACCTTTGCGCAAGGTCATGGGGCCTTCGAAGCCGCCGTCGTAGTTTTTAGGCTCCCACGGTTGGCCGCCGGTGACGCTGGCGTCAAAGAACAGCGGCGCGTCGTTCACCACGGTCATGGGCGTGAAGCCTTTTTCAAGTGCCGCAGAGTAAATGAAGGGCTTGAAGCTGGAGCCAGGTTGGCGCCACGCTTGCGTCACGTGGTTGAACTTGTTTTTATTGAAGTCAAAGCCGCCAACTAAGGCGTGGATGGCGCCATCGCGTGGGTCGATGGACACAAACGCCCCTTCCACCTCTGGCAGTTGCGTGATTTCCCAAGCGCCTTTGGCGTTCTTGGCAATGCGAATCAACGCGCCAGGACGCAGCTTGATGTTCGGGGCCGCTTTGTCCGACAAACCCGACTGCACGGGTTGCAAGCCTTCGCCCGTGATTTCAATTTCTTCGCTGTTTTGGCGCATGGCGCGCACCTTCTTGGGCGTGGCGTCCAGCACCACAGCGGCCAGCAAGTCGCCTTTGTCGCCTTGCTCGATCAAGGCATCGTCAATCGCGTCTTCCAGCTCGGAGGGTTTGGTGGGAAGGTTGATGAAGCGCTCAGGGCCACGGTAGTGTTGGCGGCGTTCAAAGTCCATGATGCCGTGACGCAAGGCGAAGTAAGCCGCCTGTTGGTCGCTGGCGCGGATGGTGGTGTACACGTTCAGGCCACGTGTGTAGATGTCTTGGCCGTATTGCGCAAACATCAACTGACGGGCCATCTCGGCCACGTAGTCGGCGTGCGTGTTGAGGTTGCTCATGGCAGTGCGGATGTGCAGTTCTTCTTGTTTGGCGGCGGCGGCTTCGGCCTTGGTGATGAAGCCGTTTTCTTCCATGCGCTCAATGATGTAGAGCTGGCGCGAACGCGCGCGCTTGGGGTTGGCAATTGGGTTGTAGGCGGAGGGCGCCTTGGGCAAGCCCGCCAACATGGCAGCTTCGGCAATGCTGATGTTCTTCAGCGGCTTGCCAAAGTAGGCCTCTGACGCGGCAGCAAAGCCGTAGGCGCGGTTGCCCAAATAAATTTGGTTCAGATAAATTTCAAAAATTTGGTCTTTGCTGAGCATGTGCTCTAGCTTGCTGGTCAGCAAGATTTCATAAATCTTGCGCGTGAAGGTTTTTTCGGACGACAGGTAGACGTTACGCGCCACCTGCATGGTGATGGTCGATGCGCCTTGGCTTTTGGCGCGGCCTAAGTTGGCCAAGCTGGCGCGCAGCAGGCCGATGTAGTCCACGCCACCGTGTTGGTAAAAGCGTGCGTCTTCAATCGCCAGCACGGCGTCTTTCATCACTTTTGGGATGTCTTTGAAGGGTGTGAGGTTGCGGCGCTCTTCGCCAAACTCGCCAATTTGTGTGCCCTCTACCGAATACACCCGCATCGAGAGTTTGGGTCGGTAGTCGGCCAAGTCGGAGACATCGGGCAGTTGGGGGTAGGCCATGGCCAGCGCCACGGCGACCAACAGGCCCACGATGAGCACGCCAGCCGCAGCAATGCCCAAGGCCCAGAGCACCAGCTGGCGCGCCATGGAGCGTGGAGCTGCCGGAGCAGCGGCGTGTTCTTTCGAACCTTCGGGGGTGTGGTGTGTCGCCATAAGTGGTACGTATTATAAAAACCGCGTCGCCATTACAAAAGTCCCAAGTCAAACACGGCCGCAGCCAAGGGGCAGCGCGTTGAAATGTAGTGCATTCCCCGCTCTACAAAAGGATGTGCTTCATGCGTTGGACCTCATGGTGGCCTCACTCACGCCAGCGCCGCCTCAGCGTGGTTGGCTTGGATGTTAGCGCCGATGCCTGCCATTGGGTGGTGCTGACAGGCTCGCCCGAGCAGCCTGAGCGCGTGTGCTGCGCCGAACCTCTGAACTTGCCCGAAGCTTGGGTGTTACATGGCGACGTGTTGCAGCCGCAGGCATTGGGCCAATGGCTGCGCGCTGCTTTGCGAGCAGCAGGTCATCGACCCGAGGCGATGTACCTTGGGTTGGATGACGCCTGTGTGTCGCATCACACCGTCACGTTGGTCGCGGGTTTGTCAGATGCGGATGTGGCATTCCAGTTACAGGCCGAGGTTCAGTCGCGGGGTGCAAGTGACGCGGCTGAGGTGTGTATGGATTACCGCCTTGATCCTCAGTCCGGACCTGCGGGCGAGCAGCGTTACCGGGTGCAGACGGTGCCGCGTGAGCGCGTTGAGATGTGGCAACGCGTTGCTGCAGCGGCCAAGTTAGAGGCGGTGTTGCTAGAGCCGCGCAGCGATGCCGCCCTTCGCGCACGGGGTCGTGAGACCTTTGGCACATTGCCGCTGGCTGGCAAAACCACATCGAAATCGTGTGGTCCGGCTTTGGGCTTGGCCTTGCGTGCGTGGCACGAGGGTGAGTTTAATTTTTTCCCCTATCGCCAAAAGCAGCAGCAAGTGCAGCGTCATGCTTGGGTGTTGGGGGTGGCCGTCTGTGCCATGGGGGGCGCATTTTTGGCTGCGGGGCTTACTTTGGTGGCGTTGTCTGTGGCAGAAAACAAGCAGCCCAATCCCGTCGAGGTGGCGCGTGCGGCCCGTGCGCAAGACGAGGCCAAGAAAAATCATGCGCTTGCAACGGCCGCACAACAGCACAACGCAGAACTCACCCGTTGGAAGCAGGCCCGCCAAGAATGGCAAGCGCAAAGCTTGCAGTGGAGCCGTGTGCTCAGCCAAGCCGCGCAAGGCGTGTGGGTGCTCAGCGTGAAGCAACAGGACACGCGCTGGACCTTGCAAGGCGAAGCGTTGACGTCTGACCATGTGCAACACCTGGTGCAGCAACTCAAAGCTTTGGATATCTGGACGCAAGCCCCCGAGTTGCCGCACATGGACGTGGTGCCCGCCCTGTCCACCACGGGTTTGCCAGTTTGGCAATTTCGCATCGAAGCCAACTTGAAGGCCGGTGTGTGATGCCGTGGCCCTCCATTGCGATGCCTCAACTCGACTGGCAGCAACCGTGGGCTTGGCCGCGCGTGTGGCAACGTGCGGTGTTTGGGTGTGCGGGGGTTGTCGGTGTCTTGTTGCTGAGCCCTTGGTGGTGCCACAGTTGGCAAATGTGGGACGAGGCCGTTGAGGCGCACGACAAGTTAGAGGCGCAGCAACAAGCCACACATGAACTGCATGAACAAACCGCCCGCCTGTTGCAAACGCAGGCCGTGCCCCCAAGCGCCTTTGCAGATGGGGCCGCGCTTGGCACGCTTGCGCGTCAGCAAGGCTTGCAGTTTTCGCAATTGGGCATCGATCCACCGTTGCCATCCGCTGCGTTGAATGCCATGCGGCTTGCGCAATTGCCCACCCATCTCCAAGTGCAAGGGGCGTGGCAGTCATGGCTTGCTTGGCTGGCGCAGTGGCCCCGTTCTGCGCCGGGCGTGGCGATGTCTTCGCTGGAACTCAAAGCCGGTCCGCAGGGGGGCATTTCTGCGCAAGTGGTTGCTTTGGTCCTGCAACCCACGGGGCCAGAGCTGTCGTTTGACTTAGCCAGCGTGCCTGAGGATGGCGCGACTTCGCCCGACCCTTTCAACGCGCAGGCCTGGGGGCAAGCCCAGCGCGCCCATGCCCAGCAGCACCCGAGTTATGCGCAGCTGGTCGCACCTGAGTTGGGGCGACCGCACGATCCGTTGGAGGCGTTCCCGCGCGAGCGCTTGCATTACGTGGGGCAAATTTCCTTAGGGGGCGCACAGGAGGGCTTGGTCAAAGTGCTGCCGGCCCCCGGTGCGAAAAGGGAATTGGCCTTGATGACCGTGCATCGCGTGCGCGTGGGCGCGCATGTGGGCCAAAATTTCGGCCGTGTGTTGGCCATTGCGCCTGACCACTTGCGGGTGCAAGAGTTGGCATTTGAGCCCTCGGGCGAGTGGCTGGCCCGTGAGGTGCGTTTGCCTTTGCAGGAGGCGTCGCCATGAACGAGTGGCTGGGCTGCGCACGCTGGGCCACTTTGCGTTGGCTCATTGTGTTGTGCAGCGTCTGCGCCTTGCCGCTTCGCAGCCAAGTGCTCACACCGGCTTACAGCGGTGCGCCCATGTCGATGAATTTTCAAAACATCGAGGTGCGCACCGCTTTTCAACTGGTGGCCGACTTCACGGGCTTGAACATCATCACCTCTGACAGCGTCACTGGCTCGCTCACACTCAAGTTGCACAAAGTACCGTGGGACCAAGTGCTCGACATCATGGCGCAGGCCAAAGGCTTGAGCCTTCGTCAACAAGGCAATGTGATCTGGGTGGCGCCACGCATCGAGGTGGCGGCGCGCGAAAAGCTGGAATACGAAACGCGCTTGGCCGCCCAAAACGTCGAGCCCATGCAAACCCGTGGCTTTGCGCTCAACTATGCCAAGGCCGCCGATGTGCTGACGCAAATTCAAGGCGGCACGGTGTTGCCTGCATCGTCTGTGCCATGGAGTGGCTATGGCTACGGCAGTGCAGGGGTGGGCGCTTATGCATCGCCAGCCAGCAGCGTGCCATTCAGTTTGTCGGCCATGAGCGGTGGTTCGCGCATCCTCAGCACACGTGGCAGTGCCATGGCCGAACCGCGCACCAATCAGCTTTTCGTGACGGACATTGCCGAACGTATCGCGCAAGTGGCGCAAATGATTGCCCAGATCGATATTCCGTTGCGTCAAGTGATGATTGAAGCGCGCATCGTGCAAGCCAGCGACACCTTTGGTCAAACACTGGGCGTGCGTTTGGGTGGCATGGGCCAAGGCGGCGCACAAACCGTGTGGGGGCCGACCAATACCAACGTCATGGCCAACGCCAACCCCACGGCGCAGCAAGCCACCAGCTTCAACATCGCCGACAAAGTATTGGACACCTCAGGTCAGTTCGTCAATCTGCCCGCTGCCAGCCTTAACGGGTTTGCCTCGGCTAGTTTTGCGGTGTCCATCTTCAACGCCTCGAAGAACCGGTTTCTCAACCTAGAGCTGTCCGCCTTAGAGGCCGATGGCAAAGGCAAGGTCGTGTCTAGCCCGCGCGTGGTGACGGCTGACCAAGCCAAAGCCGTGATTGAGCAAGGCACCGAGTTGCCCTACCAAGTGGCGGCGGCCAGTGGGGCAACGTCTCTCGCATTTCGCAAAGCCAACCTCAAGCTGGAGGTCACGCCGCAAATCACACCCGAGGGTGGCATCGTGCTGGCGCTGGATATCTCTAAGGACAACGTGGGCCAAATTACCCCCGCGGGGTTCGCCATCGATACCAAGCACGTGAACACCCAAGTGCTGGTGGAGGATGGCGGCACGGTCATGATTGGCGGCATCTACGAGACCAGCGCACAAGAGGATGATTACAAAGTCCCGCTCTTAGGCGACATCCCCGTGTTGGGCTATTTGTTCAAAAACCATCGCCACGCCACAGCCAAGCAGGAGTTGCTGGTGTTCATAACCCCTAAAATGCTGAGTCACAGTGCCGTTGCACGTTAAGAAAGCATATGTTGTTGGTTTTGGTGGGTCTGCCGGGTGCCGGCAAAACAACCGTGGGGCGCCAACTGGCCCGACGTCTTCACCTCCCCTTTGTGGATTCGGATCACGCGATTGAGCACCGCTTGGGTTGCTCAGTGCGCGAGTATTTCGAGCGCGAAGGGGAAGATCGCTTTCGCGACCTCGAGTCTGATGTGCTCGCCGACTTGTGCGAAAACCACCACGGCGTGTTGTCCACCGGCGGTGGCTCAGTGCTGCGCCCCATCAACCGTGAACGCCTGCGTGCGCGGGGTCATGTGTTTTACCTGCGCTCCAGCCCCGAAGAAGTGTTCCGTCGTTTGCGCCATGACCAAAACCGTCCTTTGTTACAAGTGGCCGACCCGCAAGCGCGTTTGCGCGATTTGTTTGACAAGCGCGACCCGCTGTACCGCGAGACGGCGCATTACGTCATCGAAACAGGCCGTCCCAACGTGGCGAGCTTGGTCAATATGATCGTGTCGCAGTTGGAGTTGGCCGGGCACATCCAGCCCGCGTCGCCCCCAGCGCCCACTGAACGCCCCCGCGTCTCACCTCCACACGGAATTTGAACCATGTCGAACACCCCGCCCCTTGAACGCGTTGCCATCGATTTGGGCGATCGCAGCTATCAAATTTTGATTGGCGAACAGTTGCTCGACGCGCCCAGCACTTGGGCTGATCTGCCCAAAGCCTCGGCGGCCTTCATCGTCACCAACGACACCGT
>CANBWY010000066.1 GCA_947373245.1 Comamonadaceae bacterium | reverse complement strand
TGCCAGCGTGTTCCATCTGCAAGACAGAAGCGTGGAACGCTTCTTTCTTCAAGGCGTGCCACAAAGCGTTGTGATCGAGTTCGATCAACGCGGGTTCAGCGGTGCCACCATAGACGATGCCAGGTGTACGGCCAGTGATACGCAGACGGCGGCTCGCACCCGTTCCCTGCTTAGCGCGCTCAAAAGCGACAAATTTCATAATTAACTCCAGTAAGAACCCACCGCGACCAGTGTGATTCCAGTTTCAAAAATAGGCCGCGCAACACAAGGAAGGCAGCCCGGGGGCGATGCTCGACGACGCAGCGTTCAGCTGTTTAGAACAGCTGGTCTTGGTCGGAGAACAAACTCATGACCGACTCGCCGCTGGCAATGCGTTGGATCGTCTCAGCGATCAACGGAGCCACGGTGAGTTGGCGGATTTTCTTGCAGGCGCGGCCTGCTTCGCTCAAAGGAATGGTGTTGGTCACCACAACCTCGTCGAGCGCCTCGCCCTGGGCAATGCGTTCAATCGCAGGGCCAGAGAAAATGGGGTGTGTGCAGTAGGCATAAACCTTCTTGGCACCACGTGCTTTGAGCACTTCAGCGGCCTTGACTAAGGTGCCTGCGGTGTCAATCATGTCGTCCATGATGACGCAGTTGCGGCCATCGATGTCGCCAATCACGTTCATCACTTCCGACACGTTGGCTTTGGGGCGACGCTTGTCGATGATGGCCAAATCGCAACCGAGTTGTTTGGCCAAAGCACGTGCGCGCACCACGCCACCCACATCGGGTGACACCACGATCAGGTCTTCGTAGTTCTTGGTGCGCAAATCGCCCAACAACACAGGAGACGCGTAGATGTTGTCAACGGGAATGTCGAAGAAGCCTTGAATTTGGTCAGCATGCAAGTCCATGGTCAACACGCGAGCCACGCCAGCGGTTTGCAGCAAATCAGCCACCAGTTTGGCGGAGATCGGCACACGGCTTGAGCGTGGACGGCGGTCTTGACGGGCATAACCGAAGTAGGGGATGACGGCGCTGATGCGTTCTGCAGAGGCGCGCTTCAAAGCGTCGACCATGATCAGCAACTCCATCACGCTTTCGTTGGTGGGTGCGCAAGTGCTTTGCACCACGAACACATCGCGTGCACGGACGTTTTGATTGATTTCGACGGTGACTTCACCATCAGAGAAGCGGCCTACGTGCGCAGCACCAACTTCGATACCGAGGTGGGTTGCAATTTCGGCGGCCAAAGTTGGATTGGCGTTGCCGGTAAAGACCATGAAGTCGGGTGTGTGGTTCGACATGATGACGTATGACTTTCGCTTCAAGACCCATGACGCAATAAGCCGTCACTTGCAAACCGAGCACGAGATGTGCTTTTAAAACCAAAGCACAGCGTGCTTTTAAAACCAAAGCACAGCGTGCTTTTAAAACATTTGGCAGGGGAAGAAGGACTCGAACCTTCGCATGCTGGAATCAAAATCCAGTGCCTTAACCAACTTGGCGACTCCCCTACACAGGTCAGTCGTTTTGCAACGACCAACCGTTAACTTTCACTGGCTGCCCATCCCGCTTGTGGATGAATTGCCATATTGCTGCATATCCGCATTTGCCAGTTGTGTGGGGTTGAGTCAATCAACACACCATCAGGTAACTTTGCAAACACTGCGCTGCCAGAACCGGTCATGCGAGGGCTTAATCCAAAAGAGCCTAACCACTGAATGGCTTCGGTAATTTCTGGGCACAACGCCTGGGCTACTGGCTGCAAATCATTACGACCAAAACCGTAATGATTAACATCGAAGACCGGCATTGTAGCAGTTTCTGTGGCGCGTTGAAGCGCTGGGTGGCGAAAAATTTTTGCAGTCTCTAAACCCGCGTTCGGTTTGAGCACGACAAAGCGGCTTGGGGGCACTTCGATGGGGGTGATTTTCTCGCCAATGCCTTCAATCCAAGCATTGTGTCCGCTCAAGAAAAATGGCACATCCGCACCCAAAGCCAGTCCCAAGGGCATGAGTTTGGACAAGGGCCAATTCAAACCCCACAAGCGGTTGAGCGCCAACAGCGTGGTTGCGGCGTCTGATGAGCCGCCACCCATGCCCGCTTGTGCCGGAATGTGTTTTTCAACCGCGATGTGCGCGCCCAAGTGCGTGCCACTGACTTGTTGCAAGGCACGTGCAGCGCGCACCACCAAGTCATCGGCGGGCAGGGCCACTGTGAGGTCTTCGCGTTCAATGACACCGTCCTCGCGCACATCAAAGTGCAACGTGTCGCACCAGTCAATCAACATGAAGACCGATTGCAGCAAGTGGTAGCCGTCGTCGCGTCGCCCCGTGATGTGCAAAAACAAGTTGAGTTTGGCAGGGGCTAAGAGGTTGTGCAGCGAACGCATGAGTTTATTGATCGAGTTTGATGCGCAGCGTCACTTCGGGCGCAGGGGTTGTGCGCTTGGCGATCAGCTTGCCTTGCGCAACTTCGGATAAGTCTGCCTGCCAGCCTGTTGCGGGCGTATCGTGACCTTGTAGCCAGCCAAAAATGGCGTCAATGGGCAGCGCTGCGCCGGTGGTTTTTTCTGTTAACTCGGCCAAGGAGTTGAAGTACTGGTGCTGCCTGCCATCGTTGAGTTGCACGAACTGGGGTGACCACTGCAAGGCGCCAACGGTGGTGCCCAGTGGTGAGTACAAATCGAGTTCGCCGTTGCGTGCATTGCCGCGCAACACAAAACTAGCACTCATGGACGCGGGCTGCTCGCCAAGCACTTGCACACTGAGACGGCCTTGCCATTCGGGCAGCGTGACTTGATCGGTGCCAGCCGTTTTGGCCATGCGACTGGGGGTGGCACATCCTGCTAAGACCAAGCTCGTTAGCACGGCTGCCCACAAAAAACGCAGGGTCATAGTGTGGGCTTGAGGCGTTGCAGAGTTTCTTGCAAGGTCTCGTTGTTAGGCGCTGTGTTCAAGCCTTCCCGCCACACTTTGAGTGCTTCGTCTTGGCGTTGCATGAGCCAAAGCACTTCGCCCAAGTGGGCGGCGATTTCGGCATCGGCGCGGTCTTTGTAGGCTTTTTGCAAATAGCTCAGCGCAGCATTGAAGTTGCCTAGGCGGAACTCCACCCAGCCCAAGCTGTCGGTGATGAAGGGGTCGTTGGGGGAGAACGTCAGAGCTTTGACGATGAGCTGCTTGGCCTCTGGCAAGCGCACATTGCGGTCTGCCAGTGAGAAGCCCAAGGCGTTGTAGGCGTTGTAGTAGTTGGGGTCTTTGGCGATGACCACCCGCAGCAGTTGCTCCATCTCGTCAATTTTTTTCAGCTTTTCGGCCAGCATGGCTTGCTCGTAGGCCAGATCGGTGTCTTCGCCTCTGTTGGCTGCTAAAAGATCGAAGGCCTCTTGCCATTGGCGATGGTCGCGCAAGAGCTGAACCTCGGCCATCACGCGGCTGCGTGCCTCGTCCGCATTGCTGGCGGGCAGTTGGGTCAGCAGTTGGCGCGCTTCGCGCATCTTGCCTTGGCGCGCCAATAGCTCTGCGCGACGCGTTTGGGCTTGAGTCAGGCCACGCGTGTTGGCCTCGTTCATTGGCTGGGTGGACAAACTGACGTAACGAGACAAGGCGGCTTCGGCCTCTTTGTCTTGCCCTTGTTCGAATTGCAGCGACCCTAATACCAACCACGCATCGGGGAATTTGGGGTCTTTGCGCGTGATGGCTTGCAGCTGTTCGTTGGCTTGGGGGTAGCGTTCGAGCTCAATCAGGACACGCACATAACTCATGGGCAACTCGCTGCCACTTTGCTGGCGCAAGGACTGCTGCACCAAGGGCTCAGCTTCGTTGACCTTACGCCCCATCAGTTCGAGTGCCAGTAACGCAGGACCTAGGGCTTGGTTGTCTGCGGCTTGCCCTTTTTTGGCGGCTTCGAGTGCGCCAGTCACATCATCGCTGGCCAAGCGCATGCGGCCTAAGCTGGTCCAAGCCAACGCGCCTGTGGCGTTGTTCTTTGCCAAGTAGGGCTCAAGCGCTTGTTGCACCACACTGGCCGCGCGTTTTTTGTCACTCACCCGGGCGTAGTGGCGTGGAATTAAATTGATGCTGGTGTCACGTTCTGCGTCTGGCGCGAGCGTGAGTTCTTTTTTAAGCGGCTCCAAACTCTCGCCCACTTGGTTCAAGGCCAACAAAATTTGCAGCACTTGGCTGTTGGCTTTGCGGTCTTGTGGCCATGCTTGCGACCAAGCGCGAGCCGCCATCAAGGCACCATCGCCAGAGCGCGATTGCAGCGCAATCTCTACCGCGCGGTCATACAGTTGCACATCGTTGGACTTGCGCGCGGCGTCGAGCAAGAGAGAAAAGCCTGCGGCAGGCTCATCTTGTCGCAAGTTCAATTCACCCAACAAAATTTCATACAGCAACTCGCCCGTCATGGCTGAGTTCTCTGCTTTCTCTGTTTCGTTGATTTGGGCGGTGGCTGCAACCGGCAGTGCACACGAGGCAGCCGTGATGAGCGCAAGGCGCAAGGCCCAAAGACGTGCGGCAGACAAGGGGAATTTCATGTCCGCATCATAATCGCTGACTGTTTTTCTTAGCTGCCCCATGCCCGAATTACCCGAAGTTGAAGTGACCCGTTTGAGCTTTGCCGACCGCATCGCTGGCGCACGCGTGACGGGCGTGCGTTTGGGCAAACCGCTGCGTTGGCCTTTGGGCTGTGTGTCCGAGTCTTTGCTGGGCCGCCAGGTGTTGGGTGTGCGTCGACGCGGTAAGTATTTGCTGGTCGATTTGAACGAGGGCGTGCTGCTTTGGCATTTGGGCATGTCCGGCAGTTTGCGTTTCAGCGATGACCGCAGCGCGGCGCAAACCCATGACCACTTTGATTTAGACACCACCCAAGGCCTGCTGCGCCTGAACGACCCGCGTCGATTTGGTGCGGTGGTGTATGCGCCCAGCGAGCAAAGCGCGCAGGCGGTCAAGCTGTTGGGGCACTTGGGTGTGGAGCCTTTGAACGGCAGTTTTGAATTAGAGGCCTTCCACCAAGGTTTGCGCAAACGCAAAACCGCCATCAAACAGCTGCTGCTGGGCGGTGAGTTGGTGGTGGGTGTGGGCAATATCTATGCGTCAGAGGCCTTGTTCTTGGCCGGCATACGCCCCACGACACGGGCTGACCGCGTGAGCCGACCTCGCGCTGAAAAGCTGCGATTGGCCATCATCGATGTGCTGTCGCGCGCCGTGAAAAAGGGCGGCAGCACCTTGCGTGATTTCTCCAATGCCGATGGTCAACAAGGCTACTTCCAGCTGGAAGCCCATGTGTATGACCGCGTGGGCGAACCTTGCCGCGTGTGTGGCACCACGATTCGCCGTATTCAACAAGGCCAGCGCTCCACCTACTACTGCACACGCTGCCAAAAGCCATGACAACAAAGATGAGTTTTGGCGACACCGTGGTGGCATGGCAAAAAAAGCACGGCCGGCACGACCTGCCCTGGCAAAACACCCAAGACCCCTATGCCGTGTGGTTGTCGGAAATCATGTTGCAACAAACGCAGGTGGTCACCGTGCGCGACTACTTTGCACGCTTCATGCAACGCTTTCCCACCGTGGCTGATTTGGCCGCTGCGCATCAAGATGAAGTGCTGGGCCTGTGGAGCGGCTTGGGTTACTACAGCCGCGCGCGCAATATGCACCGCGCGGCACAAGACGTGGTGGCTTTGCATGGTGGCGTGTTTCCGCGCAGCGCCGAGGCCTTGCAAACCTTGCCCGGCATTGGCCGCTCGACGGCTGCCGCGGTGGCTTCGCTGTGCTTTGGCGAGCCCATCGCCATTTTGGATGGCAACGTCAAGCGGGTGCTGACCCGCTATTTGGGCTTCCAAGAAGATTTGGCTTCCTCGCGCGTGGAAAAAGATTTATGGGCCATTGCCCAAACCCTGTTGCCCCAGCGTGGCGTAACCCAAGCCATGCCGCATTACACCCAAGGCGTGATGGACTTGGGGGCCACTTTGTGCACGCCCAAAAAGCCGCAATGCGAGCAATGTCCATTGGGTCAGGCGTGTGTGGCCAAAGCCGAAGGTCAACCTGAGCGCTACCCAGTGAAAACGCGCAAGCTCAAACGCAGCTCAGAGCAGCTGTGGTTGCTGCAAGCGCAAACCGCCAAGGGTGATGTGTGGCTGATACAGCGTCCGCAAACTGGCGTGTGGGCGGGTTTGTATTGCTTGCCGGTCTTTGACAGCTTTGAGGCCTTGCAAGTGGCGCTGCCTCAACCGTACCGTGGGCAATTGCGCGAAGGTGGGGCGTTCAAACATGTGCTGACACACAAAGATTTGCACCTGCACCCCGTGCACTGGCTGCTGCCCAATGCAGCCAAATTGGGGGCGTCGATAGCGGAATCCATCGGTCCAGGTCAGTGGGTGGCGGCTGCCGATTGGCCTGCCCTAGGCTTGCCAGCGCCTGTGCGTAAGTTGCTGGCGGGTTGAGCGAGCAGGCACGCTAGAACTCAAGGCGTGAGGTCGAGTTCGCGGTGGCGTTTGAGCGTGACCCACGCCTGCGAAAACTGCTGAGCCAGCAACTCCACCAAATACACCGAGCGGTGTTGCCCTCCTGTGCAGCCAATGGCCACGGTCACGTAGCTGCGGTGGTCTTGGTTGAGGTCGGGCAGCCAAGTGTTCATGAAGTCTGAGATTTGGCTGGCCATTTTTTCGACCGCACCATGCTCGGCCAGCCACTCGGCCACGGGGGCGTCGCGTCCAGTCAGCGGTCGCAGGGCCGGTTCGTAGTGGGGGTTGGGCAGCATGCGCACATCGAACACATAGTCGGCATGCATGGGGATGCCGCGTTTGAACGCAAACGATTCAAACATCAAGGTCAGTTGCGTGGCCGGTGCCGAGATGAGCGACTTGAGGTAGCTTTGCAATTTACTGCTGCGCAGCACGCTGGTGTCGATGATGTGCGACTCCTCGCGCAGCTCGGACAGCAATTCGCGCTCCAACTCAATCGCTTCGACCAAATCGCGTTGTTGGTCACGCACCACGTCTTGACCGTCTTGGCGCGACAGGGGATGGCGGCGGCGCGTTTCGGAAAACCGGTGCACCAAAATTTCGGTGGTGGCGTCTAAGAACAACAAGCGCACATCCACATCCAATGCGCGCAAATGTCCGAGTTGCGCGGGCACCATGGGCAGCGAGTTGGCGCTGCGCACGTCCATCGCGATGGCGATTTTGCTGGCGCTGTGAAGCTGTTCTAGTTGCACAAAGGGCAGCAGCAACTCGGGTGGCAGGTTGTCAACGCAGTAATAACCTGCGTCTTCCAGTGCATGCAGGGCCACGGATTTTCCGGAGCCCGACATGCCGGTGATGAGGACCAGTTCTTGTTTCATGGCGAGATGACCTTTGACGACGTTTGGAGCATTTCACGCGCATGCGCCAGGGTGGCGCTGGAGACGATTTCACCGCCCAACATGCGCGCCAATTCATGGGTACGTGCCTCGGTATCCAGTGCCGTGACTTGACTCGCTGTGCCCAACGCGTCGCTGTGTTTAGACACCTGCAAATGGTGGTCTGCACAGGCGGCGACTTGGGGCAAGTGGGTCACGGCCAGCACTTGGCGGTCTTGTCCCAGTTGCTTCATCAAGCGCCCCACGGTTTGAGCCACGGCGCCGCCCACGCCTGCATCGACTTCGTCAAAAATGAGTGTTTGTGCCGTCCCCAGTGCGCTGGTGGTGACGGCGATGGCCAGCGCAATGCGCGACAACTCGCCGCCCGACGCCACTTTGCCCACCGCACGCGGCGTACTGCCCGCATGGCCAGCGACCAAAAACACAATGTTTTCCAAACCACTGGCGCTTGGCTGCGCGAGCGGTTCAAGCTGCACGTCAAAGCGGCCGCCTTGCATGCCCAAACCTTGCATGGCTTGGGTGATGGCGCTGGCCAGCTTGGGCGCTGCTTGGCTGCGCGCTTGCGATACCTTGCGGGCTTGCGTCTGGTACGCTGCCGCGGCTTTGGCCTCTGTGGCTTCTAAGGCATCGAGGTCTGTGGCGGCGTCGAGTTGCAACAAGCGCGCTTGCCACTCTTGGTGCAGCGCGGGTAAGGCTTGGGGCGTGCGCTTGAAGCGACGCGCCAAGGACATCCACAAAGACATGCGGTCGTCCAAGTTTTGCAGCCGTTGTGGGTCCAGCTCTGTGCGTCCCAAATACGTGTGGAGTGAATGCGCCACATCGCCCGCCTGTGCGAGGCTAGACGCCAGCACGTCCACCAGCGATGCGAACTCGGGCTCTACATCGGTTTGGTTTTGCAAGGTGTCTTGCGCTTTGGCCAACAGGCGCAGCGCGCCACTGTCGTCGTCCTCTAGCGCGGCTATGGCGCTTTGTGCGGCCTCCATCAAGGCTTGTGCATTGGACAGGCGTGTGTGTTGGCTGTTGAGCTCGCCCCACTCGTGGTCAGCCGGGCTGAGTTTGTCGACCTCGGCGATTTGCCACAGCAAGCGCTCACGCTCGTCGTGCAAGGAGGTTTGCGCCGTGCGCGCCTCGTGCAAGGCGTGGGTGGCTTGTCGCCACTGCGCCCATGCGTGGCTGAGGCCTTGCAGGTTTATACCGGCGTAGGCATCGAGCAAGCCACGCACCGCCTCGGGCCGGGTCAGACTTTGCCAAGCGTGTTGGCCGTGAATGTCCAGCACCATGTCGCCCAAAGCGCGCAACTGAGTCGCGGTGGCAGGGCTGGCGTTGATCCACGCGCGGCTCTTGCCTTGTGCGTCGATGGTGCGTTTGAGCAGCAGCGACGCATCGGTCGCGCTGGCATCGGCGAAACCTGCCTCGTTGAGCCAAGCCAAGATGGCTGGCGTGGTATCAAACTCGGCGCAAATCTCGGCGCGTGCTGCCCCTTCGCGTACCACGCTGTTTTCGGCGCGTGCGCCTAGCACCAGCTGCAAGGCGTCAATCAGAATCGATTTACCAGCCCCTGTCTCACCAGTGAGGGCCGAAAAGCCAGGCGACAAATCGAGGTCCAGCGCGCGCACGATGACGAAATCGCGCAAAACGATGTGTCGCAAACTCATGCGCCGCCCTCGTTCCAGTGAAGTTTCTGACGCAAGGTGTCGTAGTAGCTCCAACCGCGTGGATGCAAGAAGTGGGCGTGGTAGTTCGAACGCTTCACGGTGATGCGGTCCCCAATCAGCAGCGAGGCGAGCGACTGCATGTCAAAGTTGGCACTGGCGTCGCGGCCTGCCACCAAGTCAATCGTCACCTCACCGGTGTCTGCCAGCACGATGGGGCGGTTTGACAAGGTGTGCGGCGCGATGGGGGCCATCACCCAAGCGGGCAAGGAGGGATGCAACAAAGGCCCACCCACCGACAGCGAATAAGCCGTGGAACCCGTGGGGGTGGCAATGATCAAACCGTCGGCGCGTTGGTTCGCCACAAAGCGGCCGTCCACCGCCACACGCACTTCGAGCATGCCCGAGGTGGCACCCCGGTTGACCACCACATCGTTCAAGGCCAAGGCGTTGAAGACGCAATGCCCATCACGCCAAACTTTGGCGCGCATGAGCGCACGTCGGTCTTCTTCGTAAGCGCCGCCCAGCATCGCTTCCAGCGTGCGTTCCACTTCGCTCAGGGCAATGTCGGTGATGAAACCGAGGCGCCCTTGGTTGATGCCAATCAGCGGCACGTCGTGCGGCGCCAGTTGCCGGGCATAGCCCAACATGGTGCCATCGCCGCCGACCACGATGGCGAGGTCGCAGGATTTGCCGATTTCCTCGATACCCATCACGGGGTAACCCGTCAGGCCCGAGTTGGCAGCCGTGTCGTGTTCTAAGATGACCTCACAGCCTTGTGTGTGTAAAAACTGTGCAATGCTCTCCAGCGTTTGACGTGAAGAGGGCTTCGCACCTGAACCCGAGTTCAAGTGGTACTTTCCAAGCAAGGCAATCTGACGAAATTTCGATTTCATAGGCAAATTACATCATTAAAATTTGGCAACGAAATGACCATGCTAGACGATCGCGCCAAGTTGTTGCTCAAAGCGCTGGTAGAGCGCTACATCGCGGACGGGCAACCCGTCGGTTCGCGCACGCTTTCTCGCGCGACTGGCATTGAGCTGTCGCCCGCGACAATTCGCAATGTGATGTCTGATTTGGAGGGCTTGGGGCTGATCACCAGCCCGCACACCTCGGCTGGACGCATTCCGACCGCGCGTGGCTATCGCTTGTTTGTGGACACCATGCTGACTGCCGAGCGCACGCACATGCAAACCCCAAGCCTCGCACCCGATCAGCCGCAAAACGTCATCGCCAATGCCGCACATTTGCTGTCTGATTTGTCGCAGTTCGTTGGCGTGGTCATTGCCCCGCGTCGCAGCTCGGTGTTTCGTCACATTGAATTTTTGCGTTTATCGGGCCGACGCCTGTTGGTCATCATCGTCTCGCCAGAAGGGGATGTGCAAAATCGCGTGCTCTTCACGGAGGCCGAATACACCGCCTCAGAACTGGTTGAGGCGTCCAACTATTTGAACCACCATTTCGCGGGCATGGCGATTGAGCAGGTGCGCGAAAAATTACTGGTCGAGGTGGAATCGCTGCGTGGCGAAATCGCCAGCCTGATGCAAGCGGCGGTGCAAGTGAGCACCGAGGCCTTGACGCAAACACAAGACAACGTGGTGGTCTGTGGCGAACGCAACTTGCTTGCGGTGAGTGGCTTTGCCAGTGACATGGGCAACCTGCGCCGCGCCTTTGATTTGTTTGAGCAAAAAGCCCAGCTGGTGCGCTTGCTAGACATTTCCGCACGCGCAGAAGGGGTGCACATCTACATTGGCGGCGAGAGCCACGTCGTCCCCTTAGATGATCTATCGGTCGTCAGCGCCCCTTACGAGGTGGACGGTCAAGTGGTGGGCACCCTGGGCGTGATTGGCCCCACGCGCATGGCCTATGACCGCATGATTCAGATTGTGGACATCACCTCCAAGCTGGTGAGCAACGCACTCAGCCACAAATAAAACAGCTAGGGTTTGAGGGCGGTCTTGGGCATGCGCACGCCAAACAAGATGCCGCACGTCACCAAGGTCAGGCCGACCAGCAGGCTTGTGCTCATGGGTTCATTCAAAAACACCACTGCGCCCAAAGCCGACAAACCGGGCACGAGAGCCGTGATCATGGTGGAGCGCACGGGGCCGAAATGGCGAATCATCACATTGAAGGTGATGCCTGAAATGACCACCGAGCCCACGCCTTGGAAGAGGGCTTGAAACACCATCTCAGCCACAGGCGCAGAGCCGAGATGGCTGGGCACCCAACCCGCGAAGGCCGCCACGCCGTAGATCGGCACGAAGATGGCGCAAGAAAATGCGGTGATGGCGATGGTGGCGCGCACGGGGTCGAGGGCATGGCGTCGCACCAACACGCTGTAGCAGGCCCAGCAAAACGCAGCGCTCATGAACAGCAAGTCGCCCTTCCAAACCTCACCGCCATCAAAGGCTTTGAGCAAACTCGCGCCGCCCACCAGCAAGTCGCCTATCACGATGCATGCCAAACCCAGAGCGCGTGCGCGGGTGATCTGGTCGTGCAGCACCACGACGGCCAACAACGACGTCCAAAACGGCAAGCTGCCGGGCATCAACACCGAGGCATGGGCTGCGGGCGCATAGAAAAAACCAGAATAAGCCAACATGGCGTACAGCATGCTGCCAAACAAACCCGTGAGCGCTGTGATGCGAAAGGGCAGGGGCGACAAACCCATGAAAGAACCCACCTGTGCACCCGATTGGCGTTGCGTGCGCATCAGCCAAAACCCCCAAGGCAGCAACACGCAACCTGCGCCAACGATGCGCAAAAAACCAATATCAAGGGGGAGCAGCTGGTGCGCTGCAGAAGCGCGTGCCACGACGATGAAGGACGACCAAATGAGGACCGTGATCACCGCAGCGGTGATCCCTAGGGATCGAGGGGTGAGTTTCATGCGAGGGATGATAAATTACAATGAACGCTTCGTTTGGGGCGTTAGCTCAGTTGGTTAGAGCAGAGGACTCATAAAGGACCTGCTCAAGGTGATTTCTTAAGAAAAA
>CANBWY010000065.1 GCA_947373245.1 Comamonadaceae bacterium | reverse complement strand
GCAGCTTCAAACCAATCGCACCTGCATTGATTTGCTCGTGCAGCGAATCAGGCAAAGCTGCATTGCCTTTGCCCAAGAAACCAAGGTTCATGGGGAACGCATCGGCCGCTTGCAACATGCGCTCGATGTTCCACGCGCCGGGTGTGCAGGTGGTGGCAAAGGTGCCTGTGGCTGGGCCTGTACCGCCACCGAGCATGGTGGTCACGCCACTGGTCAAGGCTTCTTCAATTTGCTGTGGCGCGATGAAGTGGATGTGGGTGTCCACACCACCCGCGGTGACGATGTGGCCTTCGCAGCTGATCACTTCCGTGCCGGGGCCAATCACGATGTCTACACCCGGTTGCGTGTCGGGGTTTCCCGCTTTGCCAATGGCCACGATGCGGCCACCTTTCAAACCAATGTCGGCTTTGACGATGCCCCAGTGGTCGATGATGAGTGCATTGGTCATCACGGTGTCTACCGCACCGCCCGCTTGCGGGCCTGTGCCCGTGCCGTCTCGTGTGCGTTGCGATTGCGCCATCCCATCGCGGATGGTCTTGCCGCCGCCGAATTTCACTTCTTCGCCGTAGCCACCGGCTTGTAGCGTGAAGTCTTTTTCAACCTCAATGACCAAGTTGGTATCTGCCAAGCGCAGGCGGTCGCCCACGGTGGGGCCAAACATTTCTGCGTAGGCGCGTTTGCCAATCGTTGCCATCAGATGCTTCCTTTGCGTGGCACGTCTACCGCGCCTTTGTCCACCGCACCATTCACCAACCCACGAAAGCCAAACACTTGGCGGTCCCCACTGAGGTCCACCAGCTCCACCGTGCGCTGTTGGCCCGGCTCAAAGCGCACCGCCGTGCCAGAGGCAATGTTCAAACGCATGCCGTGTGCGGCGTCGCGGTCAAAGCTCAACCCGCCGTTGGTTTCTGCAAAGTGGTAATGCGAGCCCACTTGAATGGGACGGTCGCTGGCGTTTTGCACCACGAGTGTGTGCGTGCGCCGTCCTGGGTTGAGGGTGTGGTCGCCCTCGTCAATCAACAGTTCACCGGGTGTCATGTCGGGCTCGCTTTACTTGTCACGGCCACTGAACCACCAAGCCGCAGCGGCAGCCACGGCGACGGACACAAAGCCCCACACATCGGTGGCGTGGTAGTGGGAAACGCCTTCCATGCCGTGGCCTTCATGGGCTTGGGCTAACACGGGCAGAAGTGCAAAAACAAAAATCAAACGTTGCATGGTGAGCATCCGAAAAAGGAAATCAAACGATGGGTTGATGCACGGTCACGAGCTTGGTGCCGTCGGGGAAAGTGGCTTCGACTTGAATGTCGGGAATCATTTCGGCCACGCCGTCCATCACGTCGGCGCGGGTCAGCACGTTGCGTCCCGCACTCATGAGTTGGGCCACGGTTTTGCCGTCGCGTGCGCCCTCCATCACGGCGGCGCTGATGAGGGCCATGGCCTCGGGGTAGTTGAGCTTCAAGCCACGGGCCTGTCGGCGCTCGGCCAACAAGGCGGCAGTGAAGATCAAGAGCTTGTCTTTTTCGCGGGGTGTGAGTTCCATAGTGCTGCCTAGTATGCAACTTGTATGCCCTGTTCTTTCACAAAGGCACGCCACGCAAATGTTGACTTTGGTGCGAATACGCCGCATTGGTGCGCGACATGCACCCACTTAGCCCATCCAACTTTGGTGCGCACTTGTGCTTTTGAGCAGAAATGGTGCGCCCCGCGTGTCTAGGCTTGTACGTTTATAGAGCAAGGGTTTCGCTTCTGGGGAAACGGCGGGTTGGCACAGGGTTTGCGATGTGTGTTGTGAAGCGCGTCGCACCACGAGCGCCGAACAACCCCCTAATTTTTTGGAGTGAACCCCCATGATGAACCGTCGAGGAAACCTCAAGGCCCTGGCCGCAGCCGCAGCGCTGTCTGTTGGCTCATTTGTCATCGCACCACAAGCGATGGCTGCAGACACCATCAAAGTTGGCGTGCTGCACAGCTTGTCCGGCACCATGGCGATTTCTGAGACCGTGTTGAAAGACACCGTGCTCATGGCCATCGACGAAATCAACGCCAAGGGCGGCGTGTTGGGCAAGAAGCTCGAACCCGTGGTGGTCGACCCCGCCTCCAACTGGCCTTTGTTTGCCGAAAAAACCAAGCAGCTGCTGGGCCAAGACAAAGTGGCCGTCATGTTCGGTTGCTGGACGTCTGTGTCTCGCAAATCTGTGTTGCCCGTCGTTGAAGAAATGAACGGCTTGCTGTTCTACCCCGTGCAATACGAAGGTGAAGAACTGTCCAAAAACGTGTTCTACACAGGCGCTGCGCCTAACCAACAAGCCATTCCTGCGGTGGACTACTTGATGAGCAAAGACGGCGGCGCGGCCAAGCGTTGGGTCTTGTTGGGTACCGACTATGTGTACCCACGCACCACCAACAAAATCTTGCGCGCCTACTTGCACAGCAAAGGCGTGAAAGACAGCGACATCGACGAGAAGTACACCCCGTTTGGTCACAGCGATTACCAAACCATCGTGGCTGACATCAAGAAGTTTTCTGCCGGTGGCAAAACCGCGGTGGTGTCCACCATCAACGGTGACTCCAATGTGCCGTTCTACAAAGAACTGGGCAACGCGGGCTTGAAAGCCAAAGACGTGCCTGTGGTTGCCTTCTCTGTCGGTGAAGAAGAGTTGCGCGGCGTGGACACCAAGCCTTTGGTCGGTCACTTGGCGGCATGGAACTACTTCATGTCCATCAAGAGCCCTGCCAACGACGAGTTCATCAAGAAGTGGTCGGCCTACGCCAAGTTGCACAACATCGCGGGCCACAAAGACAAGCCTTTGACCAACGACCCAATGGAAGCCACCTACATCGGCATCAACATGTGGAAGCAAGCGGTTGAAAAAGCCAAAACCACCGATGTGGATGCGGTGATCAAAGCCATGGCCGGTCAAACCTTCAAGGCGCCAAGCGGCATCACCTCGATGATGGACGAGAAGAACCACCACTTGCACAAGTCGGTGTTCATCGGCGAGATCAAGGCGGACGGCCAGTTCAACGTGGTTTGGAAAACACCAGGCCCTGTGAAAGCCAAGCCATGGAGCCCTTACATCGAGGGCAACGCTTCCAAGCCTGATGAGCCTGTGAAGAAGTAAACCTTTCTCCGAGGGATGAACTTAGGGGGAGGGCCATGCCCTCCCCTTTTTTACTGGAATCTTGATGACCCGTTTTTCTTTTCCAACGTGGCAGCGAACGTGGCTAACGCATGCCGCATGCGTGGTGGCACTGAGCGTTCTCGGCCAAAGCGCCGCCTTTGCGCTGACCCCCGAGCAAGCCCGCGCCTTGACCATGGGCGATACCGATGCACGCGTGGCCGCACTGCAACAAGCGCTTGCTGCACCTGATGAAAAAACCGCTGCCTTCATGCAAGCCATGGCCGATGATGCCGTGAAAGTGAACGGCACCCAAGTGCTGATCGTGCGTGAGGGCAAAGCCTTTGACCCCGTGAGCGGGCTTGCCTTGGCGTTGCCCGATAGCGCAGAAGACGTGATCAACAACAACCGCATGCGTGGCGAGATTGATGCGGCCTTGTCGGCCCTGCAATTGCTCAGCCCCGATGCCGCACTGCGCTTGGCAGCGGCCAACTCGGTGCTCAAAGAGCCTGACCCTACCAAGCTGGCCATGCTAGAAAAAGCCTTGGCCAGTGAAGCCGACGCGGGCGTGAAAAAACAAATGCAGTTGGCACATGCGGCCTTGTTGCTCAACAGCACCAAGCCCGAAGAACGCTTGGCCTCCGCCAAAACATTGGCTGATAGCCAAACCCCAGACACCCAACTCTTGCTCAACCAACGCCTGAGTCAAGAAGACAACAAGCAAGTGCGTCAGCAACTCGAACTCTCGCTGCACACCATCCAAGCTGCGCTGAACTGGGGCGAGAAGTTGGGCGCTTTGTTCACCGGCATCAGCCTCGGCTCTATCTTGTTGCTGGTGGCTTTGGGCCTTGCCATCACCTACGGTTTGATGGGCGTGATCAACATGGCGCACGGCGAGTTGATGATGATTGGCGCTTACGCCACCTACGTGGTGCAAGGCCTGTTTCGCCACTATTTGCCCGGCATGTTTGACGCGTATTTGTTGGTCGCGGTACCCGCCTCGTTCCTCGCCGCAGCCCTCGTGGGCGCGGTGCTGGAGCGTTTGGTGTTGCGCCATTTGTATGGCCGCCCGTTAGAAACTTTGCTGGCCACCTGGGGCATCAGCTTGATGTTGATGCAAGGTGTACGCAGTATTTTTGGGGCGCAAAACGTGGGGGTTGAAAACCCCTCGTGGATGAGCGGCGGCGTACAACTGTTGGCCAACCTCTCGCTGCCTTACAACCGCTTGGTCATCATCGGCTTTGCGCTGTTTGTGTTGGTGGGCATGACGCTCTTGATCAGCAAAACACGCTTGGGTTTGTTCGTGCGCGGCGTCACCCAAAACCGCCCCATGGCCTCGGCTTTGGGCGTGAATACGGCACGCATTGACACCTACGCGTTCTCGCTGGGTTGCGGCATTGCAGGCTTGGCCGGTTGTGCGCTGAGCCAGATTGGCAACGTGGGCCCTGACCTCGGCCAAAGCTACATCGTCGACGCCTTCATGGTGGTGGTGCTGGGTGGCGTGGGCCAACTGGCGGGCACGGTCTACGCTGCCATGGGTTTGGGCTTGATGAACAAATTGCTCGAAGGCGTGGCCGGCGCGGTGCTGGCCAAAATTGCGGTGCTGATCTTCATCATCGTGTTCATCCAAAAACGTCCTCAAGGCATCTTTGCCATGAAGGGCCGCAGTGCGGAGGCATGACATGACAACACACACCCCTTCCTCAACGTTGCAATTGCCTGAGCCACCCGCCTTGTTAGGGCGTACGGGCTGGGTGCTTTTCTTGGCGGCATTCATCACCGTTTGCGCCATCGTGCCCGTGCTCAACCTGTGGGTGCCCATCGACAGCGTGTTTCATGTGAGCGACTACGCGGTGGCACTGGTGGGCAAGATCATGTGCTACGCCATCTGCGCCTTGGCCATGGATTTGATTTGGGGCTACACCGGCATCTTGTCGCTGGGCCACGGCTTGTTCTTTGCACTCGGCGGCTACGTGATGGGCATGTACCTGATGCGCCAAATCGGCACCGACGGCAACTACAAAAGCAACCTGCCCGACTTCATGGTGTTCCTGGATTGGAAAACCTTGCCCTGGCACTGGACCTTCAGTGACAGCTTTCTCGCCACGCTGCTGCTGATCGTGCTGGTGCCGGGTGTGTTGGCCTTTGTGTTTGGCTACTTCGCGTTTCGCTCGCGGATCAAAGGCGTGTACTTCTCCATCATCACGCAGGCCATGACGTTTGCGGCCATGCTGCTGTTCTTTCGCAACGAAACCGGCTTTGGTGGCAACAACGGCTTCACCGATTTCAAACGCATCTTGGACTTGCCCATTGCCACCCCCGCCATGCGCATGACCTTGTTTGTGCTGACGGGTTGGGCTTTGCTGATGAGCTATTTGTTTGCCCGTTGGTTGGTGCAAAGCAAATTTGGCCGCGTGCTGCAAGCCATCCGCGATGCCGAAAGTCGCGTCATGTTCTCGGGCTATTCGCCTCTGCCCTACAAGCTGACCATCTGGGTCATCTCGGCGGTGATGTGCGGCATTGCCGGTGCTTTGTATGTACCGCAAGTGGGCATCATCAACCCCAGCGAAATGAGCACTGCCAACTCGATTGAAATCGCGGTGTGGGCAGCTGTTGGTGGTCGCGCCTCACTGATTGGCCCCATCGTGGGTGCGTTTTTGGTCAACGGCATGAAGAGCTGGTTGACGGTGACCGCGCCAGAATTTTGGCTGTACTTTTTGGGCGCGCTCTTCATTGGCGTGACGCTGTATTTGCCGCACGGTGTGACGGGCGCATTTAAAAGCATCGTTGAAAAAATGAACGCGAAGAAAAATGCAGAGGAACGCGTATGACCCCCGATCTGTTTGAAGAAGGCACCACGCGTTTGGCCACGCACCAAGCCCGCGTGATGACCGACGTCAACTCGGGCGACCGCAGCGCCAGCTACGGACGCGTGCACGAGAGCGGCTCGTTAGACGTGACGCATGGCCGCATCTTGTACTTGGAAGATGTGCACGTGAGCTTTGATGGCTTCAAAGCCATCAACGGTTTGTCACTCGACATTGCACCGGGCGAGCTACGCTGCATCATCGGCCCCAACGGGGCGGGCAAGACCACGATGATGGACATCATCACCGGCAAAACCAAACCCGATTCGGGCCAAGTGTTTTTTGGCAGCACCATCGACTTGCTGCGTCACAACGAACCCGAAATTGCGCAACTCGGCATTGGCCGTAAGTTCCAAAAGCCAACCGTGTTTGAACATTTAAGCGTGTTTGAAAACTTAGAGCTGGCTTTGAAAACCCACAAGGGCGTGGCCGCCTCGATGTTCTTTCACCTCAACGGCACGCAACGCGACCGCTTGAGCGAAGTGCTGCACACCATCCACTTAGAAGGCAGCGTGAACGCCCAAGCGGGCAACTTGAGCCATGGTCAAAAACAGTGGCTTGAGATTGGCATGCTGCTCATGCAAGACCCCAAACTCTTGCTGCTCGACGAACCCGTGGCCGGCATGACCGACTTCGAAACCGAGCGCACGGCCGAACTTTTTTTGACCCTCAAAGGCAAGCACTCGCTGATGGTGGTGGAGCACGACATGAGCTTCATCAACACCATCTCCGACATCGTGACCGTGCTGTGCGATGGCTCGGTGTTGGCGCAAGGCACACTGGCCCAAGTGCAAGCCGACGAACGTGTGATTGAGGTGTACCTCGGCCGCTAACTTTGACGTTCACTATGCAAACAAACGACATGCCTTTAGATATGCCATTACTCAAAGCCGCCAACATCAACCAGTTTTATGGCGGTTCACACATCTTGCGAGATGTGAGCTTTGAGGCCCACTTGGGCCGCATCACCGTGCTGCTGGGTCGCAACGGCGTGGGTAAAACCACGCTGCTCAAATCGTTGATGGGCGCCGTACCCATTCGCGATGGCAGCATCACATTCAATGGAGAAGCCATCGAACACGCGGCACCTTATGAACGTGCGCGCGCAGGCATTGGCTATGTGCCACAGGGGCGCGAAATTTTTGCCCGCCTCACGGTGGAAGACAACTTGCGCATGGGCTTGGCCACGCAGCCCGCGGGCACAGACATTCCTGCGGAGTTGTTTGAGCTGTTCCCCGTGCTCAAACAAATGCTGCATCGCCGAGGCGGCGATTTGTCGGGCGGCCAACAACAGCAACTCGCCATTGCGCGTGCGCTGGCGTCTGGCCCCAAACTGTTGGTATTGGATGAACCCACCGAGGGCATTCAACCCAGCATCATCAAAGACATTGGCCGCGTGATTCGCATGCTGGCCAGCCGTGGTGACATGGCCATCTTGCTGTGCGAACAGTATTACGACTTTGCCGAGGAGCTGGCAGACGACTACTTGGTGATGGAACGCGGTGAGGTGATTGCGCGCGGCTTAGGCTCAGACATGCAGCGAGATAACGTGCGTCAGTTGGTTGCAATCTAAATCAATTCAGGCCGCAGTCTGGGGGCAGAGGGGTTGGGCAGGTGACGATTTCTGGTACCCCAGCATGAGGAACCTGCCCAACCCCTCTGCCTCCAGCGAGCCCAGAAAAAAGCAAAAACTACATAGCCCAAATGCGCGGCGGCTTATCACCCATCGCCCATAACCCACGTCGCCAAGCAGCCCAAATCGCACGCAACAAAGTCTGCGCTGGCTCCACCAACGGCGACAAAGTGCGCAACACCACCACACGCGGATGCGGCGACGTGACACCCGCCACCAAACCCGCAGGTGCAACTTCAGTCAACTCACGCGCCAAGGCCAAAGCCAAATCACGTCGCTCACGCGGCAAATCGGCCCCACACGCAAACACCAAGGTCGCCATGCAGCGGTGTTTGGCCAAACCCAAGGGGCCATCCATCAAACGTGCATCTTGCGCATCCAGCAATCCGCGCTCTAACCACACGCCAGACACTTCCATGTGTTGCTGCAAGTGACCGCGTTCAAAAGGCAAGTTGGCGTTGGGCAAGCCGAGTGCGGTGATGTCCCACGCCATCATTTCAGCGCTGGGCGCTAAGTCAAACACCGCGTGGTTCAAACCGTGACACCCGTTGTAGGCAATGATTTCTAGCGGCAACCACTCTAGGCGCGCGCCCTCGCCCACATGGGCTTTCACTTGTTGGGTGGCGAGGCCTTGTTCGCTTCTATAAAAACGTGTTGCCCCTGGTGTGGTGAGTAGCGCGTGCGTGTTCGCCCCCAAGTTCAAGCGAATGTCCAATAAGTCGCCGCCCACCAATCCACTGGGCGGGTGTACCAACACGTTGTGGCACACGGCGTCCCCTTCGGGGTAGAGGCTTTGCAGCACGCGCAGTGGGCCCTCATGTTCGAACTTCGCCACGGTGCGCTCAGCGGCACGCGCGTAGTCGAGTTTGAGGTGTGCTTGCCAACCGCTCATGCTTGCCTTGTTTTGGTGCTGAAAAAGAAAATGGGTCATTGAATGGTGCAAGCCGCACAAATCCAGTGCAATTTGACGTGGCATTTGCACAGTTTAGGGCGCATCGACTGGCGCACCAATTGCTAACTCTGTGTGATGCCTGTTCTTTCTTCGTCCTCTGTGCGCGCCAGCTGCGTTGTGGTGCTGCACCTCTGCCATGCAGGCTTCGTGCCAGAGACGCACGCCGATGGGCTAGACATGCAATTGGTCGCGCATGCCGCGATACCCGACATTGAAATTCGTGGACAGCTTGACACGACAGACAGAGACAGCGCTTCTGACGGCAGCATCAGCGCCGAACGCATGGCGCAGCAAGCACTGCTGCGTCCCGCCGATGTTTTAGAAAGCATCCCCGGCATGGTGGTCACCCAACACTCGGGCGACGGCAAGGCCAACCAATACTTTTTGCGCGGCGTCAACCTAGACCACGGCACCGACTTTGCCACCACCCTCAACGGCGTGCCGGTGAACCTGCCGACCCACGCGCACGGTCAGGGCTACAGCGATTTGAATTTTTTGATGCCAGAGTTGCTGCAGCGCATGGACTACCGCAAGGGCCCCTACGCGGCGCAAGACGGCGACTTTTCTTCCGTGGGTGCGGCCAACTTGGTGTATCGCACGCGCATCGACCGGCCCTTCAGCAACCTCACGTGGGGACAGCGCGGCTATGTGCGTGGCATGGCCGCCGGTTCGCACACCGTGGGTGACGACATGACCTTGCTCACAGCGGTCGAGCGCACCAACAACGACGGCCCTTGGACGGTGCCCGAAGGCTTGCGTAAAACCAATGCGGTGCTCACCCTGAGTGGCGGCAGCACAGCGCAAGGCTGGTCCACCAGCCTCATGGCTTATCGTGCCCACTGGACGGCCACGGACCAAATTCCACAGCGCCTCATCGACCAAGGCAGCTACCAAGGCCAAGCCTTTGGCCGCTTTGATTCGCTGGACCCAAGTGATGGCGGCCACACCAGCCGCGCCAGCGTGTCAGGCGAATGGCATCAACACGAGGCCAACAGCAGGCGCAAGCTCAATTGGTTTGTCATGCACAACGACTTGGATTTGTTTTCCAACTTCACCTACCAAATGACGCCCACAGGCGACCAGTTTGCGCAACGCGACACACGCACCGCTTACGGAGCCCAAGCCTCACAGTCGTGGCTGGTAGACGCCTCTGACGCCACGCCCACCGTCAACACGCTGGGGCTGCAACTGCGTCAAGACCAAATTCAAGTGGGCCTTGACCAAACCACGAACCGGCAAGTTACCAGCCAAGTGCGCGCTGACGCGGTGCGGCAATCGTTGGTCGGTGTTTATGGCGAGAACAACACGGCGTGGTCGCAGGTTTTGCGAACCGTCACGGGCCTGCGCTTGGACCAGTTCAATGCGCAAGTTCAAAGCTTGCTCTTGGCCAGCCCCACGGCCACACAACAAAGCCAGCAGGTATCGCCTAAGTTTTCGGCCATCTTGACGCCGTGGTCTGACACTGAGTTTTTTTTCAACGTGGGCCGCGGGTTTCACAGCAACGATGCGCGCAGCAACGCGGGCCTCACCCGTTCGCAAGGCGAAGAACTGGGGCTTCGCACGCAAACGCTTTCGCACGTGCAAAGCAGTCTGGCGCTGTGGCGCTTGGACTTCGACTCTGAGCTGCGCTACATGGGCGACACGGGCACCACGCAAGCGGGCCGCCCCAGCCAACGCACAGGGTTTGAATGGACCAACCGGTGGACGCCCACACCCCATGCGTCCTTGGATGCCAACTTGGCGTGGAGCAAGCCTCGCTACAGCGACAACAACCCCGCAGGCGACCGCATTCCCAACGCGGTTCAAAAAGTAGCGCACCTCACTGCGGTGGCAAACCACCTAGGGCCTTGGTCTTTCGCCGTGGGTGTGCGCTACATCGGCCCTGCCGCTTTGGTGGAAGACAACAGCTTGCGCTCTAGCGCAAACATCAGCACCCAACTGCGCGTTTCTAAGCAGCTCAGCCCAGACCTCGATCTGTCGCTGGATGTGTTCAACCTTGCCAACCGCAAAAACAACGACATTCAATACGCCTACACCTCGCGCTTGATCGGCGAACCCGCCGCTGGGGTGAACGACCTGCACATTCACCCTGCCGAACCCCGTAGTTTGCGTGTCAGCGCACGCATGCGCTACTAGGCCACCTACACTTGGAGCGTGACATCTTCTACAAACCCAAACATCGCCATCATTGGCGCAGGCCCCGCTGGCCTGATGGCCGCTGAAATGCTCAGCGCCGCAGGCGTCCACGTTCACGTTTACGACGCCATGCCCTCGGTCGGGCGCAAGTTTTTGCTCGCGGGCTTGGGCGGGCTTAACCTGACGCACGCCGAACCCTTCGACATCTTCGTCACCCGCTACGCCGAGCGCGCTGACGTTTGCGCCGCTTGGCTGAAACGCTTTGACGCCGAGGCCATTTGTGCATGGGTGAAGGGCCTGGGCCTTGACACCTTTGTGGGCAGCTCGCAACGCGTGTTCCCCACCGACATGAAGGCCGCGCCGCTGTTGCGTGCTTGGCTGCACCGCTTGCGCCACCCCACGCAGGGCACGCCCGTGACGTTTCACATGCGCCACCGCTGGAACGGTGGCTTGCAACACAGCGAAAACAAATTTAGTTTGAGCTTTGACACGCCGCAAGGCCCACACACGGCGCAAGCCGATGCAGTGCTGTTGGCGCTGGGCGGTGGCAGTTGGGCCAAGTTGGGCTCTGACGGCGCGTGGCAACCCTGGGTGAGCACTTTGGGCCTAGACCTTTCGCCCTTGCGGCCCGCCAACTGTGGCTTTGAGGTGAACTGGAGCGCCCACTTGACGCACCAATTCGCAGGCACACCGCTCAAGTCTGTCGGCTTGTCCTTCACCGACAACCAAGGCCGCACCTTCAACCGCAAAGGCGAGTTCGTCATCACCGCCACGGGCGTAGAAGGCAACTTGGTTTACGCCGCATCGGCCTTGTTGCGCGACGAAATTGCTCGCAGTGGCAGCGCCACTTTGGCACTCGACCTCAAGCCCGACTTCACCGCCGAACGCGTGCTGGCCGAGGTGAAACACCCACGCGGTTCGCGCTCTTTGAGCAGCCATTTAAAAAGCCGCCTCAACCTCACGGCATTGCACCTGGCCCTGCTGCATGAGGTGCTGAGCAAAGAAGCCATGAACGACCCCGCGCAATTGGCGGGTGCTATCAAACACTTGCCCCTCACGCTGACGGCCACACGCCCACTGGATGAAGCCATCAGCAGCGCAGGCGGTGTGCGCCTAGAAGCTCTGGACGCAGACCTGATGGCCACCGCGCGACCCGGCTTGTTTGTCGCTGGCGAAATGCTGGACTGGGAAGCGCCCACGGGCGGCTACTTGCTGAGCGCCTGCTTGGCCAGCGGTCGCGTGGCGGGCTTGGGCGCAGCCAAGTATTTGCAGCCACTATGATTGCGCTATTGCTTAGTTTTTAGACCATTTCAGCCATGTTCCGCACCCT
>CANBWY010000064.1 GCA_947373245.1 Comamonadaceae bacterium | reverse complement strand
TCAGGCGCTAAAACCAAAATTCCTTTGGAGACGATCAGTTCAAATTTCAGCATGGTGACTCCTCAATGCCCGCTTATTACCAAAACGTTTCATAAGACGTTGAGCTGCGGTGAAGGATGAGGTTTTCATGCTACCGAGTCAGTGCCTTCATGGTGTCCTTATCACGCATGAAGATGACAAATGTCAATCGTCGCCAACTCAACCGAGATTGCCCGCTATTTGGGGCTCATGGTGTGGCTTTCATCTTGTGTATTTTAGTAATCAATATCACGGAAGCCTATATTTTTACTGGGTTGATATTATTAAATACTTGACTTGTAGGTATGTAATGTTACATTTATTTGAAAATTATATTCCTTTGTATTGAAGCCCAACGATGGCGCATGTCGTTGCGGCTGACTCAGTTTTATTGCGCGCCCCATGCACATGGGGTCCTCGCGCGTGTGCCGCTTCATTGGCACGCGGGCGGAAATTGGGTCCATTATGAAAATCAAAAAATACAAAAAGCGTCAAGCTTTTTTGATGCTGTTCGGTCATCTGGTGGCATTGCATACGTCACATACTTTGGCTGGCCCACAGGGCGGCCAAGTGGTCTCTGGCACCGGGCGTGTGAGCACGTCTGGCGCGACCACTACCATCCAACAGTCCACCCCCACGTTGTCGCTGACGTGGGACAAATTCAACGTGACGGCGCAAGAGACGGTGAACTTTGTGCAGCCCTCGGCCAGTGCTGTGGCGGTGAACCGAATTTTTGATGTCAATGGCAGCCAAATCATGGGCCACATCAATGCCAACGGACAAGTGTTTTTGATCAACCCCAACGGGGTTTTGTTTGGCAAAGACGCAGTAGTGAATGTGGGCTCATGGGTGGCCTCGACCTTGGATGTGAATGATGCCAACGTGCATGCCGCAAGGCGCGCTTTCAGCGGCAGCGGTTCGGGCCAAGTGGTCAACCTCGGCACGATCAACGCAGCCCAAGGCGGCTATGTGGCGTTGCTAGGTAATCAGGTCAGCAACCAAGGCGTCATCACGGCGCAGCTGGGCACTGTGGTGATGGGGGCGGGCAGTGCCGTCACGCTCAACTTCAATGGCAACAGCTTGGTCAGCCTTCTGGTGGAACAAAGCGTGTTGAACAGTTTGGTGGAGAACGGCGGCATGATCACCGCCGATGGCGGTCGCGTGGCTTTGAGTGCGGGCGCCAGAGACAGCTTGCTCGCCAGCGTGGTGAACAACACAGGCCACATCGAAGCGCGCAGCTTACAAAATCAAGACGGCGTCATCACGCTAACGGGTGGCATGAAAGCCGGCACGGTGAATGTGGCCGGCACGCTAGACGCCAGTGCATCTGACAGCGGCAACGGCGGCTTCGTGGAAACTTCTGCCGCTCATGTGAAAGTGGGCAACGACACCGTGGTCGATACCCGCTCAATAGCAGGGCGTGTCGGGACCTGGTTGATTGACCCGCAAGACTACACCGTGGCCGCCGCGGGTGGCGACATCAGCGGCGCAACGCTCTCTGCCAATCTAGGCACTACCTCGGTGAGCTTGCAAAGCGTAAACGGCAGCGCCGCAGGCGGTGGCAATGTCAACATCAACGATGCGGTGGCTTGGCGCGCCAACACCGTGCTGAGCTTCACGGCATCCAACAATGTCAACGTCAATGCCAACATCGCTGCGACGGGCAACACGGCGGGTTTGGTCATCAACCCCAACACCACCGTGGGCACGGAGACGGCCAGCGGTACAGGTGCCTTTAAGCTGAACCAAGGTGCGTCTGTCACCTTGTCGGGTGAAGCACCAAGTTTGGTGATCGCAGGCACGCCTTATGTGGTGATCAACCGCTTGGGTGAAGCGGGCAGTCTTACGGGTACCGATTTACAGGGCATGCAAGGCAGCTTGAGTGGCCACTACGCTTTGGGCAGCGATATCGATGCGAGCGCCACCGCTACATGGAACGCCAGTGCAGGCTTTAGCCCCGTGGGTTCAACAGCGCCCTTCACCGGCGTGCTGGAGGGCTTGGGACATTCAATTGCACAGCTCACGATCAACCGACCCGCCACCGCCAATGTGGGGCTGTTTGGCACGGCCGATCAGTTTGCACAAATTCGACATGTGGGTTTGTTAGGCGGCAGCGTGGTGGGTGCAGCGGGTACAGGTAGCTTGCTGGGCACCGCCATTTCGGCCTCAATCAGCGACAGCTACAACACTGGTTCGGTTAAAGGCAATGCGGGTACGGGCGGCTTGGTGGGCGTCATCACCACAGGCGACATCAGCAACAGTTACAACACCGGCACGGTCACGGGCAAAGCGGGCACGGGCGGCATTGTGGGTGTCTTCACCACAGGCAGCATCAGCAACAGCTTCAGTACCAACGCGGTGGTGGGCGATGCGGGTACGGGCGGTTTGGTGGGCGTGATCACCACGGGCAATGTCAGTGCTAGCTACACCACGGGCGATGTCTCGGGTGCCGCTGGCACAGGCGGCGTGGCTGGCGTCATGACCACGGGCAACGTGAGCGATGTCTACACCACAGGCAATGTGGTGGGGGCTGCTGGCACAGGTGGTTTGGTAGGTGGCATCACCACAGGTTTTATTCGCAACAGCTTTGCCACCGGCACCGTGGTAGGCGCAGCCGGTACGGATGGCTTGGCAGGCACGAGTGCGGCTAATAGCATCGTCAACAGCTATGCGGCTAGCACTGGCGGCGCTATTGATTTTTCAAATTGGAATTACGCCACCGTGTGGACGCGTTCTGCGAGTGGCATGCCTGTATTGAATGCTTTGATGAAAACAGTGACCATCACTGCACTCAACGACAGCAAAACCTACGATGGCACGGCTTACTTCGGCAACCGTGGGGCGAGCTATGCAGGCTCAAACTTCAACTACCTCACGGGTACGCTGGTTTACGGCGGCGCTTCGCAGGGGGCTGTCAATGCGGGCAACTACGCCATCACCGCCAGCGGTGTGACGTCGACCAATGCGCAGTACACCGTGAGGTATGTGAATGGCAATTTGACCATCGCCAAAGCGCCCCTCACGCTCAGTGCCACCAACGGCACCAAGGTGTACGACGGCAACACCAGCTCGACAGGCGCCATCCAAGTGACGGGCTTGATGGGCACCGATACCTTGACGGGAGCCAGCCAATCGTTCGCCACTAAAAATGTCGCGGGCACAGATGCCAGTGCGTTGAAGCTAAACGCGGGCTACGTCATCCACGATGGCAACTCGGGCGACAACTACACCGTGGTGGCCAACGATGCCGTGGGCAGCATTGGCCGACTGCAAACCGTGGCATGGGTGGGCGGTACAACGGGCAACTGGTTTGACCCCGCCAATTGGGCGGGCGGGGCCGTGCCCGATTTGGCCAACGTGGCGAATGTCTCCATCCCCGTAGGGGTGAATGTGAGCTTCAACAACAGCGTGGCATTGCCCGCGCAAGCCGGGGCCGTGCATGTCGACAACATCGCCAGCAGCGGTGCGTTGAGCATGGTGGCCGGTACTTTGAGTGTGGCAACCTTGTTGACCTCAGACGTGTTGAACCAATCAGGCGGCGTTGTGAACGGTGCCGGCAGCATCAGCGTCAACAGCCTGAACCAAACGGGCGGCGCCATCGTGAGCGCGGGTAACTTGCGGGTCAGCCAGTCGTTTGTGCAAAGCACGGACGGTGTGATGGCGGTGGGCGGCGATGTGTTCATTGCGCAAGCCGCAGGCAATTTGGCAATTAATCATCTCGCAGGCCAATCCATAGATGTGTCGGCCGCGCTGGGTGGGATTCAGTTGGGTGAGGTCAACGCGCTTGGCACGCTCAGCATCGTCGCGCAGGGCGACATCACGCAAACCCTCAGTGGCAGTGTGAGCGCAGTCAATGGCAGCGTGATCACGTCAAAGACCGGAGACATCAACCTCCCCAATCTGTCCAACGATCAGGATGGCTTGCTGGCATTAACAGGACGAAATGTCACCATGAGCGACCTCTCAGGCCCCACGCTTGCGCTGAACGCCACAGGTAACACCACTGTTAATTCAGGTGGCAACCTGGTGGTCAGCGGCACCACCCAAAACCTCACGACTAACACCTACAACGCTGGTACCACCAGCTTTGGTGCTACCACGGTCCGCGGCAATTTGGTCACCAACAGCGCGGGCACCGTGAGCCAAACCAACACAGTCGCGGTCGTTGGCACGGCTTCTATCACCACAGCCGCACAAGACTTGACATCGATCTTGGCGGAAAAGGCCTTGTTCGATGCGGCTGCGTTGAAGGTGATTTCAGACGCTGCCGCAGCCAAGGTGGTCGCAGATGCAGCTGCTGCAAAAGTGATTTCCGATGCAGCAGCCGCAAAAGTTATCGCGGATGCAGCAGCCGCGAAAGCCATGGCGGATGCAGCAAGTGCAGCAGAAGCAAAGGCTGTTGCGGATGCTGCCGCAGCCAAGGTGGTTGCAGATGCAGCCGCAGCGAAAGCGATCACTGACGCGGCAGCGGCGAAAGCCATGGCTGATGCAGCAAGTGCAGCGGATGCAAAGGCCATCTCCGATGCCGCACCCGCGAAAGCGACAGCCGAGGCACAAGTCGCCAAGGCAAGTTCGGATTCAGCGAACGCGATTGCCGCTGTCAACAGAGCCCCAATCATGACCCGTGAACAGTCCATCGCCAATGTAGAGGCGTTGAAGGACATCACCGAGCCAGTCGTTGTCACCGATGAGGCCGATGCGGCTGTCACCCACATTGTTCAAACGGCAGCTGTTGCCAAACGGATCGCGGATGCGACTGCAATTCAGGTACTCATCGAGGCCGAACTGACGCGGGTCTTGGCAGATGCCGCGGCGTTAGAAGTCCTTGCTGATGCGCGTAGCGCCAAAGTCAGGGTGGATACCGCAAACGCTCGGTCCATGGCGCAGACTTTCGCCGCCATCGGTCGAACGCTTGATCCGCTGGCAGCTCGGGCGATCGCTGACAACGCCTTGGCCCTGGATGTGATGTCGATCCAAGCGGCCAAAACCATCGTTATCGATGCTGAACGCGCTTCCAAGTTGAAGGCGCAAATTGCGGCCAACCAAGTCATTGCGACTGCGGCGGATGCCAAATTATTAGCAGACGCTGTGGCGATCAAAGTGGTGGCAGATGCGCTGGCTTTGGGCGTCACCAACAACGGTAAAACCAAACGACTGATCATGGATGCCGTCGCCGCCAAGGTGACGCTGGAGGTTGCGAACGCCAAGATTGTGGCCAATGCCCAAAGCGCCAAACGCATCGTGGACGAAGCCCGCATTCAAGTGGTGGCAGATGCCGAAACGGCAGCTCGCGTTGTCGTGGCCGATGCAGCTGAAGCGCAATCTTTGTCGCAGGCTCTCGTCGAGTTCTCGATGACACAAAAAACCATATTGCCTTGATGTGTGTCAAACCCTATGCGGCTGTGCCCTTGTGCTGTGCACGGAAAGCGGTTGAAATGAAATTAGGCTCCGTGAATGAAAGTGATGCGATGAAAAGACTCAGCTGGGTGGTGATGGTGGTGACGCTTGCCAACTCGCCATTGCTACACGCGGCGGGTGCAGGTGTGCCTGATGCGGGCTTGATGTTGCAGCAGGCACAGCCCAGCACAGCGCTCGTGCCTTTGTCTATCGTGCCCAAGGCCCTTGAAATGCCAGAGGCGTCGCAACTCGTGGCACCCTCCGGCGATACCTTTCTCTTACAGCACGTCGAAATCGTTGGCAACACCCTGTTCGATACGCAGACCTTGCACGCTTTGGTGGCGGATGCCGAGGGGCAGCGTCAGTCACTCGCGCAGGCGTTCGACTTGGCAGCGCGTGTCACGCGGTATTACCAAGCGCAAGGCTACCCGTTGTCTCGCGCCATCATTCCCCAGCAAACCATTCAGCAAGGTGAATTGCGCGTGGCGGTGATTGAAGTTCGGTTTGGAAAAATCGACCTGAACAACCAAAGCCGGGTGAACGATGCTTTGTTGCGTCATACCGCTGACGCTTTACAAAGTGGGCAACTGATCAAAGCGTCTGAGCTAGATCGCGCGTTGCTGTTGCTGTCCGATATTCCTGGCGTTGTGGTCAACCCAACGCTGAGTCGAGGTTCAACCGAGAGCACATCTGATCTGCTTTTGAATGTCACGCCCACATCCAACGTCGCGGGCGATGTTGCTTTGGATAACCATGGCAACAGTTACACCGGAAAAGACACCTTGCACGTCAATATGAACGTCTACAACCCTTTGCACAGGGGGGATGTGCTGACATTGAATTTGTTGACCGCTGGCACGGGGATGAATTACGGGCGCGTGGCGTACGAATCTGTGCTCAACGGCTCTGGCGTGCGCGTAGGTGGTGCTGCGTCCACTTTGCGATACAAACTTGGCGGTGCTTTGGCGAGCATCGATGCCTCGGGTTCTGCCGCCATCACAAGTCTGTGGGCGAAAACCCCTTTGATGCGAAGCCGTCGCAACAGCATGTATGCGCAACTCCAGATAGATCAGACGCAGCTTCAAGACCACATCGATTCAGGTGCAACTCCGATTCACAATGATCGCCATATTCAAAGTGTCACGGCCAACCTCTATGGGGACTTTCATGATGAGGTGTGGCGCAGCAGTTGGACCACCTGGGGGCTAGGCGCGACGCACGGGCGTGTTGCGTTTGATGACACAGCCGCTTTGACCCATGACCTAAGCACAGCGCATACAACGGGCAGTTTTACCAAGCTCAATCTCACGATGTTGAGGGTAGAAAGTTTGAGCGCATCCAGTGCCTTGCATCTTGCCTTCAACGCACAGCAAACCCAAAACAATTTAGATGCTGCACAAAAGATGAATGCGGGCGGTCCGTACTCAGTGCGCGCTTATGCAGCAGGGGCACTGACGGGTGACAGTGGTTATTTTGTGAGTGCAGAGTTACGAAAAGTACTTGGCCTCGCATGGCAGAGCCAATGGACATCCATGATTTTTTTGGATGCTGCAAGCTTGACCACACGCCCACAGCTCAGCGGTGCTGATGCCAGTACCTCGGTGTTGAAAGGTGTCGGTTTTGGGGCGCTTTGGGCGGGGCCTCGCCAATGGTCGGGTGCTGGCTATGCGGCTAGGCCTGTCGGGGCTTTGCCAGCCGCAGTCGGCACACGTTCATCTACTCTTTTTTCATTAGAAGTGAAAAAGAGTTTTTAATTGGAAGAAAAAAACGGGAGCGTACGCATGAACCGCCATGAAAACATCCAAGAGTTGTTAAACGCCACAGCTGCCCTGCCAGCACAGTTGATCAGCGAGGATGTGCTGCGAGAAAAATATCTCAAGCATGGCGAGGACAACGTCAGTCAACTCTTTGATCGCGTTGCCCGTGCGTTGGCGAGCGTCGAGGCCCCAGAGGGCCGAGCCCAATTCGAGGCCTTGTTTCGCCAAAATCTCGAGGCAGGTGCCATTGGTGCCGGGCGAATCATGAGTGCGGCAGGTACCGGAATTCACGCCACCTTGATCAACTGTTTTGTTCAACCCGTCGGGGACTGCATACAAGGGCAAGACGATGGCGGTTACCCCGGCATTTACGAAGCGTTGCGTGAGGCTGCTGAAACCATGCGACGGGGTGGAGGCGTAGGGTATGACTTTTCGCGCATCCGGCCCATGGGCGCGGAGGTCAAGGGCACGGCGTCTACCGCGTCTGGACCTTGTAGCTACATCAATGTCTTTGATCAATCGTGTGCCACGGTGGAAAGTGCGGGCGCTAGGCGCGGGGCACAAATGGGCGTGTTGCGCATTGACCATCCCGATGTGATGGCGTTCATCACCGCCAAGCGCACGCCAGGCCGATGGAACAACTTCAATGTGTCGGTGGCTGTGAGCGATGCTTTTATTTCAGCGGTGTTGGACGACCAAGCGTGGGACTTGGTGCATATCGCCCATCCCGGGCGCGCGTTGTGCGACGCTGGCGCTTATTTGCGAGCCGATGGTTTGTGGGTGTACCAGACCCTGAGGGCCCAAGATCTCTGGGACACGATCATGCGTTCGGCGTATGACTTTGCGGAACCCGGCATCTTGTTTCTCGATCAGATCAACCGAGATAACAACTTGCGTGCGATCGAGTCCATCAGCGCCACCAATCCATGCGGCGAGCAACCCCTGCCACCTTACGGGTGCTGTGACTTGGGGCCTGTGATCCTCACGCGTTTTGTACGCCATCCTTTCGCACATGGCGGTGACGCTGCCTTTGACTTTGACGCCTTTGCCCGCAGCGTTGGTTTGCAGGTGCGCGCTTTGGACAATGTGTTGGACTTGACGCACTGGCCGCTGCCCCAGCAGCAACAAGAGGCGCAAGACAAGCGCCGCATTGGCGTTGGCTTCACTGGCTTGGGGGACGCACTGATCATGCTGGGCTTGCGCTACAACACCGAAGCGGGGCGCGAGATGGCCAGACGCATCGCCCAATGCATGCGCGATGCGGCCTATGCGGCTTCGGTGGACTTGGCAAAAGAAAAGGGGGCTTTTCCCATGTTTGATGCGCCGACCTATTTGGCTGAGGGCACCTTTGCCAGTCGCTTGCCTGAGGCGGTGAAACAAAGTATTCGATCGCATGGCATTCGCAACAGTCACCTGTTGTCCATTGCGCCGACGGGGACGGTGAGTTTGGCCTTTGCAGACAACACCTCGAACGGGATTGAGCCAGCATTTTCTTGGACCTACACGCGAAAAAAACGCGAAGCCGATGGTTCTCGCACAGAGTACGACGTGCAAGACCACGCTTGGCGCTTGTACCGTGCGCTGGGCGGAGACACCGAAAATCTACCGGCCTCCTTTGTTGGCGCGCTGGAGATGCGTGCAGACGATCACATCGCAATGATGCAAGTGGTTCAGCCTTTTGTGGACACCGCTATTTCCAAGACGGTGAACGTTCCCGCGAACTGCCCTTATGACGAATTTAAAAATTTGTACCTGAAAGCTTGGCGGGCCGGGCTCAAAGGCTTGGCCACCTATCGACCCAACGCCATCTTGGGTGCCGTGCTTGAACTGGCCCCTGAGACGCAAGCCCCGGCGACACAAAACCCGAACGCATCAGCACGGCCGGATCCGATGCGCACGGTGATCGAGAGTCGGCCCAAAGGTGCTTTAGATGCCGTTGCTGAAAAGATCGAATATTGGACCCACGAGGGACACAAGACGCTCTACCTCATCGTGTCTTTTTTGCCTGTGGTGCGGGAAGACGGCAGTGGCTCCGTTGACCGCGCCATTGAGTTTTTCATGCCTGTGGGGCAGAGCGGCGAATCACAGCAGTGGATCACGGCAAGCATGCGACTGTTGTCACTCGCTGCGCGTGGTGGATTTTTAGAGCGCGCGTTGAGTGATATGTGCAAGGTGGCGTGGGACAGAGGGCCTGTGCGCCATGGCCACAAAGTTCGCGAAGATGGCACCCGAATTCCGCTTTGGCACGATTCAGAAGTGGCTGCCATTGCGTACGCGGTGCAAAACATTTTGGCCTTGCGCGCCTTGCGCAACGCGGGGACTTCGACATTGGCGTCTTCACACGTCGATGTGTCAGCCGCCACGGTTTTGGCACCGGAAACGGTCCAAACCGTCATGAAGGGTAAGAAGTGCGCCGACTGTGGTGCCCATGCGGTGATTCGGAAAGACGGTTGCGACTATTGCACGCAGTGTGGGTACATCGGTTCCTGTGGGTAAGACGGTGCTTGTCACGCGCGTGGCTTTGATCCGCATGTGGCGCTTGAATTGCACGTAAAGTCAACCCTTGTGGATGCTGCCAAGCAGTTTGCAATACTCAGCGCATCGAATATCTCAATCGGAGACAAACAATGGAAAACATCGACGTCATGGTGCTTCGCGCCTTGTGCGCTTGGCGACGCAGCGGGCATCGCGCGTTGCTGGCCACCGTGGTGAGAACTTGGGGGTCTTCTCCTAGGCCGATTGGATCCATCATGGCGCTTTGTGAAACTGGGGCGGTGGTGGGGTCCGTCTCAGGCGGCTGCATCGAAGACGATTTGATTTACCGGTTCACACAAGCCTACGCCAGCACAAATTCGATGCAAACCGAGGATGCACCGCAAACCATTCCAAGCGGCGCGCCGCAGCGCGTCAAATATGGGGTGACCGCCGATGAAGCACATCGCTTTGGCTTGCCCTGCGGCGGCACACTTGAGCTGGTGCTTGAGTTTGATCCTGACCCTGACAGTTTGTCTGAGCTCATCGACGCGTTGGCGCAAGGGCGCTTGGTCAAACGCAGCGTGGATTTATTGACCGGGACATGCGCCTTGGAGGCCACCGATCAAACCGCAGAACTGAGCATGGATGCGCACAAACTGGTGAACACCTTTGGTCCTGAGTTTCGTATGTTGCTCGTAGGCGCAGGCCAACTGACCGAATACTTGGCCACCATGGCCTTGTTTTCTGGCTTTGCGGTGACGGTGTGCGACCCCCGTGACGAGTACACGGGCGCTTGGTCGGTGCCCCATGTGCGGCTGCTCAAAGAAATGCCGGACGACGTGTTGCAGCAGTTCAAACCCGACAGCCGCAGTTGCGTGATTGCCCTCACGCATGACCCGAAGCTGGACGATTTGGCTTTGTTAGAGGCGCTCAACTCAGACGCTTTTTACATCGGTGCCATTGGCTCTCGGCGCAACCACGAAGCGAGACGTTTGCGCATGATGGAACACTTCGATCAAACACCACAGTCCTTGGTGCGTTTGCGTGGCCCGATTGGTATTTACATTGGCAGCAAAACACCGTCAGAGATTGCGGTGAGTGTCATGGCTGAGGTGTTGGCCGTTAAAAATGGTGTACCCCTGCCGCGTGACATGGATGTGGCGCATATGAAAAACACACAAAACATCGCGCACAACGATCCCGGTGTGTTGGTCTGTGGTGTTGCGTGAGAAAAATGCATTCCATGCGGGTTGGGGCTGTTTTGCTGGCGGCAGGTTCGGCCTCTCGCATGGGCGGGCGGCCTAAAAGCTTGCTGGCGTTGGACGGCGTGTCATTGATTCAGCGTCAACTCATGGCATTGTCTGGCGCGGGTGTCGACGAGGTGGTGGTGGTGCTCGGCCATTACGCTGACCAAATTGAGCAGGCGGTGCACACCTTCCCTGTGACCGTCATTCGAAACCCCCATCCCGAAGAGGGGCAGGTTTCTTCTTTGCGTTTGGGCTTGCGTGCTTTGTCAACCCCGCTGGATGCCGTCGTGGTGGCTTTGGCCGATCAGCCTTTGATCAACTTCCAAGATGTCAGTGATTTGATAGAGGCATTCAAGAAGCGTCCAAACACCACCCAAGTCGTGGTTCCAACGGTTGGGGACTTGCCTGGCAATCCGGTGATGTTCACGGCACAGGTCAAAGAGGCGGTGTTGGCAGGCGGTGCTCAGTTCGGGGGCAAGCAATGGCAAATGGCCAACCCAGAGCAAGTCTTTCGATGGGCGACGACGAATCAGCGTTACCGCGTGGATGTCGACACGCCTGAAGATATTGAAGCATTGGCCGCACGCACTGGCCAACGTTTGACGTGGCCATCGGATTTGGCTGATGGCAAGCGTGGGGTTATTGCGTCTCAGCGACCTTAGTCAAAGGCGCCGTGGGCGTGCCCAGCGAACGCAACACATCGCGCACCATTTGCGCGCGGGCTTTGGGCTCCGGCAAATCACGCTCAATGCGCAAGCGGTCGTTGCCCGCCAGTTTGATGTGCTTGTTCTTTTGCACCAGCTCGATGATGCGCATGGCGTCGAACGGTGGGTTGGGTTTGAAGCTGATGTGGGTCACGCCGGGCGCAGCGTCTACCTTGCTCACACCATAGCTGCGGGCTTGCACACGCAGGCGGTGCACGTCGATGAGGGTATGTGCTTGCGCAGGCAGTTTGCCAAAGCGGTCCACGATTTCTTCGAGCAGCGCGTCAATCTGGTCGCCGGTTTTGGCGGTGGCCAACTTTTTGTAGAACGACAAACGCAGGTGCACATCGCCGCAGTAGTCGTCTGGCAGCAGGGCGGGGGCGTGCAGGTTGATTTCGGTGGTGGCGCTCAAGGGGCTGAGCAAGTCTGGTTCCTCGCCGTTCTTCAAGGCGCGCACCGCTTCGGACAACATTTCGTTGTAGAGCTGAAAGCCCACTTCGAGCATGTTGCCGCTTTGGTTTTCGCC
>CANBWY010000063.1 GCA_947373245.1 Comamonadaceae bacterium | reverse complement strand
AACACTTTTCAAACCGACGTGTTGATCGTCGGTGCAGGCCCTGTAGGCCTGACCTTGGCCATGGATTTGGCGAGTCGCGGCGTACAGGTCACCCTTGCCGAAATTCGCACGTACGGTGAGCCACCCAATGTGAAATGCAACCACGTGTCCGCACGTAGCATGGAGCAATTTCGCCGTCTCGGCGTGGCCGATGCGTTGCGCCAAGCGGGCTTACCGGGCGACTACCCCAACGACGTGGTGTTTCGCACCCGCATGACCGGTGAAGAACTCACACGCATTGCAATCCCCTGCCGCCAAGACCGTTACACCGAAACACAAGGCCCCGATGCGTGGTGGCCCACCGCGGAACCGCCCCACCGCATCAACCAAATCTATTTAGAACCCATCTTGCTCGCGCATGCCTCGCGCTTGACTGGTGTGACCCTGTTGAACCGCACGCAAATGACCCAGTTCACACAAAGCGATGACGGCGTGCACGCAGAGTTGCGCAATCTCGACGATCAAAGCACATGCCAAATTCATGCACGCTTCATGGTGGGCTGCGACGGTGGTGGCTCCAACGTGCGAAAGCAAATTGGTGCCCAACTCGAAGGCACAGCGGTGATTCAGCGCGTGCAGTCAACCTTCATCCGCGCCCCCCAGTTACGCAGCTTGCTGCCCGGTAAACCGGCCTGGTGTTATTACTCGGTCAACCCCGATCGCTGCGGTACGGCCTTTGCCATCGACGGCCAAGACTCGTGGTTGGTGCACAACCATTTGAACCCAGACGAACCAGAGTTTGATTCAGTCGATCGCGATGCCTCTATTCGCCACATCTTGGGCGTTGACAAGGCGTTTGAATACAGCATCATCAGCAAAGAAGACTGGGTGGGCCGACGGTTGGTGGCGAACCGGTTTCGCGATCGCCACGTGTTCATCGCAGGCGATGCTGCCCATTTGTGGGTGCCCTATGCAGGCTATGGCATGAATGCCGGCATTGCCGATGCCATTCACCTTTCATGGTTGCTGGCCGCACAGCTGAAAGGCTGGGGAGATGCTGCGATTTTGGATGCCTACGAGGCCGAGCGCCAACCCATCACCGAGCAAGTGTCCAACTTCGCCATGGACCACGCGCAAAAAATGATCAAAGCACGGCGTGCCGTTCCCTCGAATATTGAAGCACATGATGCGCAAGGTGCCAAGGCACGTGAAGAGATTGGGCAGGAGGCCTATGAACTCAACGTGCAGCAGTTTTGCTGTGCAGGTCTGAATTTTGGTTACTACTACAGTGACTCCACCCTCATCATCGCGGACGACGAAGCGCCACCGCCCTACACCATGGGCAGCTTCACACCGTCCACCGTACCGGGGTGCCGTGCGCCACATTTTTGGTTGCACGACGGCCGCTCTTTGTACGACGCCTTTGGGTCGGGATACACCTTGCTGCGCTTTGCGCCTGAAGTCGATGTCACGGCGCTCATGACGCAAGCCAAGGCCCAAGGCGTCCCTGTGACCTTGTTAGACATCACCGCACAAGACCAGCCGCCTGCGATTTACCAGCACCCCTTGGTACTTTGTCGCGCCGATCAACATGTGGTGTGGCGCGGCCACCAACTGCCCGCGCATGCGTCTGGTTTGGTGGCACGTTTGCGCGGCGTTGCCACACGCGAGGTTTTGGCATGAGCACGCCCAAGGTGTTGATTGCAGGAGGTGGCATTGGCGGTTTGGCCACCGCACTCACGCTGTTGCAGCAGGGCTTTGAGGTGGCCGTGTATGAACAAAGCGCAGAGTTGCGCGAGGTCGGTGCAGGCATACAAATCAGCCCCAACGGCAACCGTGTGCTGCACCACTTGGGCGTACTCGCGCATTTGCAGTCTTTGTCTAGCCCCACACGCGGTAAAGAAATTCGGCTTTGGAATACGGGCCAATCATGGAAATTATTTGACTTGGGCCAAGCCGCCATCGACAAATACGGCTTTCCGTACATGACGGTCTTCAGGCCCCATTTGCTGCAAGTGTTGGCCGATGCCGTACGCGCTCTGCAACCCGATGCCATCCATTTGAATGCACGCTGCCGAGGGGTGACACAAACCGATACCGAGGTGACGTTGACGTTTGAAGACGGCAGCTCTGCCAAGGGCGATGTGTTGGTGGGGGCAGATGGTCTGCACTCCAAAATTCGCAACGCCTTGTTTGGTGTGCAAGCCCCAGAGTTTTCAGGCATGGTCGCTTGGCGGGCATTGATCCCCATGCACCAGCTGCCCTCGCAGATGACTCGGCCTGTGGCCACCAATTGGGTGGGACCCGGGGGCCATGTGGTGCACTACCCTTTGAACGGTGGCGATGTGATGAATTTTGTCGGCATTGTGGAGGACAACGCTTGGCCCTCTGCACCTTGGAGTACGCCTGGCACCGTGCAAGCCTGTCACGACGCATTTCAAGGCTGGCATGACGATGTGCACACCATGATTGACCACGCACCCTCGCTGTCGAAGTGGGCCTTGTGTGGCAAACCCCGTTTAGAGAACTGGTCAAAAGGACGGGTGACTTTGCTGGGCGACGCCTGTCACCCCACCCTGCCGTTTTTGGCGCAAGGGGCGGTCTTCACGCTGGAGGATGCCATCGTGCTGCAACGCTGTTTGCGCCAAGACGCCGACGACTTACCCAACGCCTTGCAACGCTATGAATCTGCACGCTTAGCGCGCGCCTACCGCATGGTGCAAGGCGCCAGCGACAACACCACACGTTTTCACAACACCGCCTTGGCCCATCCCCAAGAAGCACAAGCCTTCATTGAACGGGAATGGCAACAAACCGCGATTGGCAGCCGCTATGACTGGTTGTTCACCTACGACGCCATGACAACGCCAATTTAATCGGCCATATGCACCACCGTGCTGGGTTTGTGCGACGCGGGCCGGCGTGTGAGCCAAATCAGACCAATCAGCAACAAGAACATGATGGACGAAGCCAAGAACACATCGTCCGCTGCGCGGGTGTAAGCCTGTTGATCAATCAAGCGGTTGACTTGTAACAAGGCCTGATCGGCGGTAAGGCCAGACGCCATCAACCCATCGAGCGTGGACACGAAAACGGGATTGGTTGGCGTGAGGGATTCGCTCAAGTGCGCATGGTGCAAGGCAGCACGGCTATCCCAAATGGTGGTGATGATGGAGGTGCCCATGGCACCCGCCATGATGCGCACAAAGTTGCTCAAGCCCGCAGCGGCGGGAATACGATCCATCGGCTGGCCTGACAAAGTCAGCGTGGTCAACGGGATGAAGAAAAACGCCATCGCCGCGCCTTGCAACAAGGTGGGCCACAAGATATGTTGAAAGTCAGTTTGCGTTGTGAACTGCGAGCGCAGCCACAACACCAGCGCAAAGACCACGAACGCAGCCGTGGCCATGCGCCTCGGGTCCCATTGACCCACTTTTTTACCGACCAAGGGCGTCAACAAAATCGCAAACAGCCCCACGGGGGCCAAAGCCATGCCCGCCGAGGTGGCGGTGTAGCCCATCCATTGCTGCAACCACAGCGGCATGAGCACCACGTTGCCAAAAAACAAACCGTAGGCCACCGACAACGCCAAGGCGCCAAAGGCAAAGTTGCGGCCCTTGAACAAACGCACATCCACCACCGGATGCTTGTCAGTCAGCTCCCACACCACGAACACGATGAACGACACCAACGCGACCAAGCCCAAAATCACAATCTGATCAGAGGCAAACCAATCCAGCTCTTTGCCTTTGTCGAGCATGAGCTGCAAGGCCCCGACCCACAGCACAAGCAAGGTCAGCCCCACGGTGTCGATGGGCAATTTTCGGATCGGCGTTTCACGTTTGCGGTAGATGGCCCACGTCATGCCCGCCGACAACAAACCGACGGGAACGTTGATGTAAAAAATCCAAGGCCACGACACGTTGTCTGTGATCCACCCGCCCAGCAATGGGCCTACCACGGGCGCCACCAAGGTGGTCACACCCCACAAGGCCAAGGCGGTGCCCGCTTTGGCGCTGGGGTAACTGGAGAGCAACAAGGTTTGCGAGAGCGGAATCATTGGCCCCGCCACCAAACCCTGCATGACCCGAAACACCACCAACATTTCAAGCGAAGGCGCAAAGCCACACAACCAACTGGTGAGCACAAACAGCAAGATGCTGGCGGTGATCAAGCGCACCGCGCCAAAGCGCATGGTGAGCCACCCGGTCAAAGGCACCGCAATCGCATTGGCCACACCAAAACTGGTGATGACCCAAGTGCCTTGGTTGGGGCTGACCCCCAAATCACCCGCGATGGCCGGGATGGACACGTTCGCGATCGACGAATCCAGCACATTCATGAACGTCGCCAAAGACAGCGACAAGGTGCCCAGCAAGAGCATCAACCCATGCAGTGGCTCCGGTCTAGCAGGCGAGGCAGCGGGTTCACTCATCTCACTGAGGCTTCACGGCCTGGGTGGCCGGCGCGCCGAGATTGGCCGCGATGATGCGGGCGATCTCAGCATCCGCTGCCACGTTTTGGGTGTCGTAAATCGCGGTGGCAGCCACATTACCTTCACGCGTGGCGTCAGACAAAATCTTGCCCGTTTGCTCCGCGGTGTCCACGCTGACGTCCATGGACAGCCCCACGCGCAGTGGGTAAGTGCTCAACTCTTGTGGGTCGAGCGCAATGCGCACAGGCACGCGCTGCACCACTTTGATCCAGTTGCCGGTCGCATTTTGCGCAGGTAACAACGAAAACGCAGCCCCTGTGCCAGCGCCTAGGCCCGCGACTTTGCCGTGAAAAATAATTTTCTTGCCATACACATCGGCTTGGAGTTCGGCGGGTTGGCCGATGCGCAACTCTTTGAGTTGGCTTTCCTTGAAGTTGGCATCGACCCACAGCTGGTTCAAGGCCACCATGGTCATCAAAGGCGTGCCCGCTTGCACACGTTGACCGACTTGGACGCTGCGCTTGGCCACATGGCCATCAATCGGGGCGCGCAAATTGACGCGTTGCAGAGACAAATAGGCTTCGCGCAGTTTCGCTGCGGCACGCGTCACACTGGGGTGGGTTTCAACCGTGGTGCCTTCGGTTTGGGTTTGCCCCGCCTTCAACTGCTCTTTGGCCGCCACCACGGCGGACTGCGTCGCCGCTGCCATGCTTTGCGCCGCCGCCAGTTGTGCACTGACATGCTGGAACTCTTCTTGGCTCACCGCACCACTGCTCACCAAAGGCGCACGGCGGTTCACATCGTCTTGCGCGCGGTTGAGTTCGACTTGCGCACGTTTGTCATCGGCAAGGCGCAAGTTGAGTTGGGCCACCAAAGAGGCGCTACCGGCAAACAAGGAACGCACATCGCGCACACTTTGCGCCAACTGCGCTTGCGCTTGTTCTAAGGCCACGCGGGCATCGGCTTCATCGAGCTTGACCAACATTTGGCCGGCGCGCACGAAGTCTGTTTCGTCGGCTTGGATCGACAACACCGTGCCACCGATTTGTGGCGTGATCTGCAACACATTGCCCACCACGTAGGCGTTGTCGGTGTCGAGGTGGTGGCGTCCCGTGAACCAATGCCAACCGCCCCACAGCACGGCGGCCAGTCCAACGCCGCTAGCAATCAGGGTCAAACCGCGCTTGCGTCTGCTGGCGAGTTCGTTCGAGGAGGATTCAGTCATGACTGTTCTTTCTTTTATGTCTTACCGCGCATCGCGCCAGCCACCGCCCAAGGACTTCATCAAAGCCACGCGGTTGTCTAATTCACGCGCGCGCAAATCAATGGCGCTGCGGCGTTGGGCCAACCATTGGCTTTCGGCGTTCAACACCGCGAGCTGGTTGGTCAAGCCCGCGCTGTAGCGTGCGGCATGGATGTCGAATGTCGCCTGCGCCGAGGCCAGAGCTTGGCCTTCGTCTTGTTGTTGGCGCTGCAAGGATTGGCTGGAGCTGATCGCATCACTGGCTTCTTTGACGGCGTCCAACAGCACGCTGTTGTAGCTGGCAATGGCAATGTCCAAATCACCCTGGCGCCCTTTGAGCTGGGCACGCAAACGCCCGCCATCAAACAAAGGCAAACGTATCGCGGGGCTGATGCCCGATTGGCGACTGCTGCTCTCAAACACCTTGTCTAAACCAATGGCGCTCACGCCCGCAAACGCAGAGATATTGATGTTGGGATAAAACTGCGTGCGCGCGGCTTGAACGTCTTGCACGGCAGCCTCGACGCGCCAACGCGCCGCCACCACATCGGCACGTCGGCCCAACAAGTCGGCGCCCAAGGCCAAAGGCATGTCGTCGAGATGCAGCTGCGCCAACTTGGGGCTCAGGGTGTCGTAGGCATCCACCCTTTGCCCAGCCAGCGTCGCCAGCTGGTGACGCACCAAGGTGATTTGCTCATTCAAGGCCTCGGCTTGACCACGGGCTTGCGACACGCTGCCCTCGGCCATTTGTTGCTCCAGCTGCGAGTCCAAGCCTGCGCTCACACGCGCAGCGGTGAGCGTCAAAAACTGCTGGCGTTGGGCCAACGCGCGCTGCGCCACTTCACCTTGCGCGACCAAGCGTGCCAAGGTGATGTAGCCCCGACACACTTGCGCGGCCAAACTCACGGTGGCCGCATGGGCATCGGCCTGTGCGGCTTGCGCTTGGTTGAGCATGGCAGCGATTTCTGCCGTGTGTTGTCCAAACACATCAGGCGACCATGCCACACCCACTTGTGCGGTGCCGCTGTTAAAAGTATTGCCTGCCAAGGGAGGCGGAGACAAACCATTCGCGGTGTAGCGCTGGCGTGTCACATCTGCCCCCACGGACACCTGCGGGAAATTGGTGGACTGGCTCACATCTGCCAAGGCCAACATGCGGGCCACGCGCGAACGCGCCACGGCGAGGGTCGGTTGCCCGTCCAAGGCTTGGGCGATCACGTGGTCTAACTCAGCATCTCCCAGCGATTGCCACCATTGCGTGGCAACCAGCGCGGTGGCGGTGTTGCCAAGTCCCAATGTTTGAGCTTGGGTTGCGGCCAAGGGCGTGTGCTCAGGGCCTGGGCTTGCACAGGCAGCAAGGCCGATCACGACGGCCAGTGCGGAACAACGAACAAACATCAAGGGCGTCGAGTTACCAGCTGTCATCGCCGCCCGATGCGTTGTCTGCCGAATCATCCCAACCACTGCCTGAACCCGCATCGAAAGAGCCGAGGTCTGGCTGTGCAGGGGTGTCAAATGGCACGTAGCCGCCGTGGTCCGCCACAGGCGAAGCGCTGGGCGTTGAGGCATGGTGATCACCCTCTAAGGCTTTGGACAAGGCATAGCCCGCCGCCACGCCAGCCAAGCCACCGACCACAGCGCCCGTCATCGTGGAGCCGCCGCTGTTGGGCTGCGCATAGCCTTGGGGGCCATAAGCTGTAGGAGCATAGCCTTGCGGTGGGGCGTTGGGGGTGAATTGCGCGCCAAAGCCACGCGGCGCGGAAGGTGCAGCGGGGGCCACTGGGGCGTAGCCAGCCGTGTTGGCATTGGCAGACGCAGAGCGGCGCAGCCACAAGCCGAGCACCACCAACGCGGCAATCGCGAACCACACATAGGTCAATGAAAAACCACCGCTGCTTGTGGCGATCTCGGGGGCTGCCTTTGCCGCCACCTGCGCAGCAGGGGCCGCGGATGGTGCCATGACCACCGCGGAGGAAGGCGTCGCCAACTCGCTGACTTTGGCATACACGGTGTTGAACTTTTCAGGGCTGGTGGCGAACTTCAAGGACGGCTCAATGTCTTTGGCTTTTTGCAGCTCGGTTTGAGCATCTTTGTAGCGCTGCTCATGGGCCAGCACTTGGCCGAGTTCGTAATGTGCTTTGGCACTTTGCGGCTTGTCTTGCAAGACTTCACGCAACATGCTTTCGGCCTGCGTGTAGTGGCCCGCAGCCACAGTTGCTTCAATATCTTTGGGCGTGGGCAACGCCAACGCCAAGGTGACACCCAACACGAATGCACTGGCAACAACAGATTTCAACAAACGAGACAACATGAAATTACCTTTCAATCCAATCTGAACACTTCAGTGGCTTTACATTGTGCAGCACCGATGTGACGGCTTACGTAACGACTTGGTAAAGCACGCACGCATGGCATTTAGATGGGTGCGATCAGCAGAAATACAAGGGGAATGAAGATGCTGCAGAAACGAAACAGGCTCCATGCGGAACCTTTGACTTTTACTTTTAAGAAACCTCGAATTGTTCGAGTTTGATTTAGAAAAAATGGTGGGCGATGCAAGTTTCAAACTTGCGCCCCCACACAGTGTGAAGGCCATGAAAACTCACCTAATTCCACTTTTAATTCAATAACTTACCTAAAAGGAAAGACCCTAATAAGTATAGCCATAGCATGGCGGTATCCTTGCATGGGATGGATTTTTAGACCCTACTTAGAACTTGTCGGCCTGCACGCGTGAAGACGCTTTACGCTTGTGCGTTTTGAAGTCACAAACAACATATCGACACTGAATGCCTTGAAGCAAAGTGTATGAATTTTTCTTTCGGCATCCACAAACAAGTTCGAATGAAGCATTCGAAAGTCAAGCTAAATCGAGCTGAGTAATTTTCAAAGCTCAAGGCTTGATCTTACTAACCATCCATTGATGCAAAAAATTAGCAATTTCTAAATTGTTTTTTTCAAGCATCAGCATGTGCCCGTTGCCGCGAATACCTCGCTCTGGCAATCGAATGAAATCGATTGGCGCACCAGCTTGTTTCAAATACGCCGCAGTGCAGTGATCGTAGGGCGCGTGGTATGAACTCTCTGAAACCGTGACCAAAATTGGGATTTTTCGGAAATTGACCAACTGCCGTGGCGGATCAGTTTGCAAGGTGCAGGCAATCAAACCCTCACCATCTGGCGAAGCTTGCAATTTCGTTTTGATTTGCTCAGGCGCTGTCACTGCAGGTTCATAGGTGAGTGCAATATCGGTAACACCCCAAGCACGCGCTTTGGGGTTACCCAGTGCATTGTTATGAAATGGCGGGCCAGACGGCTCGATGGACACAATGCCTTTGATCTTTTGCGGACGGCTCTCGGCAAGCACCCAGCCCAATGGACCTGACTGTGAATGCGTCAACAAAATGGCTGGGCCAATTTTGTCTAGCAATGCAGCGCCTGCAGCTTGATTCAAGGTCTGCGTTTCGGCATCACTCAACAATGACTCAACCTGTGTGGCATAAAAAGCATCGAAGGTTGCATCTCCTCGCCTACCAGAACCCGGCCATTGCGTGTGCAGCTTGGCTTGTGGCCAATTTCCTAAAGTAGCTGACGCGGTAAAGAGCTGCTCAATTTGCGGCGCGGTGTACATGCGCAATTTGCCATTCACGTCAGGATGCCACGCCGAGCGCCCCCGCGCCGGTTGGTCCACCATGTAAACCACGTAGCCCAACTCTAGAAAATGCTCAGCCCACCCACTTCGACCATCTGGCGTCATCATCCAATTGGTGGCCGTTTGTGCTGCGCCGTGAATCAACACCAATGGGTATGGTTGCTTGACTTGCTGGGGTTGCCATTTTTCGACATACATCTGTCCTTGCATGACTTCTTTGCCAGGACTGCCGACATAAATGCCACCTACATAGAAGAAACTTCTGCTGCGTGCCGGTGGTTCCTCAAAACTGGTCTGCCAACTGGCGCAGGCAGACAAAAGCAAAGTCAGCGGCAAGATCCAAAAACGATTTGTGTTTTTTAATTTCATATCGCGCCTTATTGAACGTATTTCCACTGTTTTTGGAATGAAACAGTTACTCACGTCACGTGAGCATATGCAATTCTTAAATTAAATTAGTAACTGCGTAGGTAATAAAATCTTAAGCATCGAAAATTTAGCGGCAAAAAAAATGCTTCCTAGGGAAGCATATGTATAGGTCATAAAAATAAATTGTGAAAACAATCGAAGTGATTGATTTCGCTGACTATCGGCATCAATGGTGGGCGATGCAAGTTTCGAACTTGCGACCCCCACAGTGTGAATGTGGTGCTCTACCCCTGAGCTAATCGCCCATTTTTGCCGTTTCCCCATCGCTGGAGAGAGCGTAATTATGCCACAAAATTTTGCGTATTTTTCCAAACGGTTTGCCCGCCACTCGATTTATCCAGCTGCGTGAGCACCGCTTCGTGCTGAACCAATTCTTGCTCTGTGGCGGCAATCACGGGCAACTGAAAACGGCTGAGATCGACGCGTTCGGTGGTGCGGGTTTGCGCGTCGCTGCTCTCCACTTCCATCAACAAGGCGTCTTGACCCCGTGTCATGTTGATGTACACATCGGCCAACAGCTCGGCGTCTAGCAAAGCGCCGTGCAACGTGCGTCCTGAGTTGTCGACTTCCAAACGGTCGCACAAGGAGTCCAACGAGTTGCGCTTGCCCGGGAACATCTCTTTGGCCATCACCAAGGTGTCGGTGATGCCATCCACAAACGTGGTGAAACGCGGGCGGCCTTGCAGCTCTAGCTCTTTGTTCAAAAAGCCTACGTCAAACGGGGCGTTGTGAATGATGATTTCTGCACCATCGATGTATTCCAGAAACTGGTCCACCACTTCGCCGAACTTGGGTTTGTCTTTCAAGAACTCATTGGTGATGCCGTGGACGCGCAAAGCCTCTTCGTGGCTGTCACGCTCGGGGTTCAAGTAGAAGTGCAAGTTGTTGCCTGTGAGCTTGCGGTGCAGCAGCTCAACGCAACCAATCTCAATGACGCGGTCACCGTTCTCAGCGGAGAGGCCCGTGGTTTCGGTGTCTAGAAAAATCTGGCGCATGGTCAGTGGTTTTCTTTGGCGTGGTTGATGGTGTACTTGGGAATCTCCACCACCAAGTCTTGCTGCGCCACGATGGCTTGGCAACTCAGGCGTGAGTTGGGCTCAAGGCCCCAAGCGCGGTCCAGCAAATCGTCTTCGTTTTCATCGGCCTCGTTGAGTGACTTGAAGCCCTCACGCACGATGACGTGGCACGTGGTGCAGGCGCAACTCATGTCGCAGGCGTGTTCGATGTTGATGTGGTTTTCCAACAGAACTTCGCAGATGGTGCTGCCAGCGGCAGCTTGCAGCGCTGCGCCTTGGGGGCAGAGTTCGGCATGGGGCAAGATTTTGATAACGGGCATTTAAATATTCTCGATGTTTTGTCCGGCCAAGGCGTGTTGAATGCCTCGGTTCATGCGTTGGGCGGCGAAGGCTTCGGTGCCTTTGGCCAGTGCTTCGGTGATGGCTTCAATGGCGGCTGCGTCTTCGAGCTTTTTGGCATCCAAAGTCGCGGCCATCAAAGCGTCGATGTGCGTGCGGTCTTCGCTGGCTAGCAAATCGCCATCGGCTTGCAAAGCACTTTGCGTGGCGAGCCACATGCGATCGGCATCGACACGCGCTTCCACCAAGACACGGGCTTTGATGTCTTGTTCTGCGGTTTTGAAGCTGTCTTGCAGCATGGCGGCAATTTGGTCGTCCGACAAACCATACGAGGGTTTGACGGTGATGTTGGCGCTCACGCCACTCATTTGCTCCACCGCACCCACGCCCAACATGCCATCGGCATCGACCGTGAAGGTGACGCGGATGCGCGCAGCACCTGCGGCCATGGGTGGAATACCCCGCAACTCAAAGCGCGCCAAGCTGCGGCAGTCGGCCACCAAGTCGCGCTCACCCTGCACCACATGCAAAGCCAGAGCGGTTTGGCCGTCTTGGTAGGTGGTGAAGTCTTGCGCCATCGCGGTGGGGATGGTTTGGTTGCGCGGCACGATGCGCTCTACCAAGCCGCCCATGGTTTCGATGCCCAGCGACAAAGGAATCACATCCAGCAACAGCAACTCACCGTCGGGGTTGTTGCCCGCGAGTTGGTTGGCTTGAATGGCGGCACCGAGGGCCACCACTTCGTCTGGGTTCAGGTTGTTCAACGGGGCGCAGCCCAGCAAATCGGCCACGGCTTGCTGCACTTGCGGCATGCGCGTGGAGCCACCCACCATGACCACGCCTTGAATCTCGGCTTTGCTGAGCTTGGCATCGCGCAAGGCTTTGCGCACAGCAGACAGGGTGCGTTGGGTCAAGGCTGCGGTGGCTGTTTCAAACTCGGCGCGTGTGACCGTGTGGCGCAGAGCACCACTTGCCAACGTCACTTCAAACGTTGCGGTATCGGCAGCTGACAGCGCTTCTTTGCAGGCACGCGCAGCCACCAGTACATTGGATTTATCAGCCGGCGTCGCAATGACGCAGCCCGTTTGGCTTTGCACCCACGCGACCAAAGCTCGGTCGTAGTCATCACCGCCCAAGGCGGAATCGCCACCGGTGGCTAGCACTTCAAACACGCCACGCGACAGTCGCAGGATGGAGATGTCAAAGGTGCCCCCGCCCAGGTCGTACACGGCGTAAAAGCCTTCGCTGGCTTGGTCTAAGCCATAGGCAATGGCGGCAGCCGTGGGTTCGTTGATGAGGCGCAGCACATTGATGCCGGCGAGTTGCGCGGCGTCTTTGGTGGCTTGGCGTTGGGCATCGTCAAAGTACGCGGGCACGGTGATGACCG
>CANBWY010000062.1 GCA_947373245.1 Comamonadaceae bacterium | reverse complement strand
TTGAACCTGTTTTACTGAACTGGGGCGAAAAATGAATCCAACGCACTCGATTGACCAAGCACACAGCAGCAGCTTGCGCGGCACTGTGGCTGCCATGACGCGAGCTGCCCAGCAAGCGCGCCGTATTGCCGCACAAACCCAAACAGCGGTGGTGGTTGAACGCAACGGTGTGTTAGAGCATTTGCAAATGCCAGAAAACCAAACGTCAGACCTGCCAAGTTTGCAGACCGTACCCACAAAGAAAGATCATTGAAGCATGTTGGCTAAGCGCATCATTCCTTGCCTCGACGTGACCGGCGGCCGCGTGGTCAAAGGCGTCAATTTCGTCGAGCTGCGCGATGCAGGCGACCCTGTGGAAATCGCGGCACGCTACAACGACCAAGGTGCTGACGAGCTCACCTTCCTTGACATCACCGCCACCAGCGACGCGCGCGATGTGATCCTTCACATCATCGAAGCCGTGGCCAGCCAAGTGTTCATCCCCCTCACCGTGGGCGGTGGTGTGCGCACCGTCGACGACGTGCGCCGCATGCTCAACGCAGGCGCTGACAAAGTGAGCTTTAACTCGGCGGCAATAGCCAACCCACAAGTCATTCGTGATGCCTCGGCCAAATACGGCGCGCAATGCATCGTGGTGGCCATCGACGCCAAACGCCGCACGGTAGAAGACGAACAACGCTTGGGCGCAAACGGTTTGCCTGTTGGCCCCGGCTGGGATGTGTTCAGCCACGGTGGCCGCAAAAACGTAGGCCTAGATGCCGTGGCGTGGGCCAAGCAAATGGCCGACTACGGCGCAGGCGAAATCTTGCTCACCAGCATGGACCGCGACGGCACAAAAAGCGGCTTTGACTTGCAACTCACCCGCGCTGTGTCCGACATCGTGCCCGTGCCCGTGATTGCCTCGGGCGGCGTGGGCAACCTCGACCACTTGGCCGACGGTGTGCAACAAGGCGGCGCAGATGCCGTGTTGGCCGCGAGCATTTTTCACTACGGTGAGTACACCGTGCAGCAGGCGAAAGAGCGGATGCGGGAACGTGGGATTCCTGTGCGTCTTTGATACGCGTTGCAAAAATATTTAAAACGCAACTATTAAAACTATCGGGTTATTCTTGCCTCCTCTTGGAGAAAGGAAGCCCACTATGTCAGCCGTCCATCTACTTGTGCTGATCGAGGTTCAACACGGCAAGCGACAGCAGCAAATAAAAGCCTATGAAAAACTCAAGCCGCTGGTGTTGGCTGAGTCTGGTTGCTTGCAATACGACTTGTTCGCAGACGCAAGCGATGAGAATAAATTTGTGTTGGTTGAGCATTGGGTTTCGCATGTTGCCTTGGATGCGCACGATCAAGCGCCACATATGGTTGAGGCTGATCGATTGAATCCGAGTTTTCGAGCCAAACCCTCTGTTGTGATCCAGATGAACAGGGTTGATTAGGATTTAACAGTTTCGGCATCACCGATCGTGAACTGCTATAGTTGTACCATTACTTGTACATAAGAGGTTGCTATGGATGCCATGACGTACAGCAGTGCTCGCGCTAATTTGGCTGGCGTGATGAACCGTGTTTGCGAAGACCACGAGCCTTTGATCATCACGCGCAATGGTGATCAGTCGGTGGTGATGCTCTCACTCGATGATTACAAAGCGTTGGAAGAAACCGCCTATTTGCTGCGCACGCCTGCCAATGCGCGTCGTTTGTTAGCGTCTATCGCTCAGCTCAATGCGGGGCAGGCTGTTGAGCGCGAGTTGATCAAGTGAAGCTGGTTTTTGCTCAGTTGGCCTGGGAGGATTACCTCTATTGGCAAAAGCAAGACCGCAAGATGGTGGAGCGCATCAACAAGCTGATCGAGGCTACAGCGCGTGACCCTTTTACGGGCATAGGTAAGCCCGAGCCTTTGAAGCATGCGTTCGCAGGCTTTTGGTCCCGCCGAATCAATGACGAACACCGCTTGGTGTACCGCGTCACAGGCGATCAGTTGGAAATTGCCCAATTGAGATTTCACTACTGAGTAAGATCACACCCCTATGAATTGGCTAGACAACATCAAATGGGACGACAAGGGGCTGGTGCCCGTGATCGCCCAAGAAAAAGACAGCGGCGACGTGCTGATGTTTGCGTGGATGAACCGCGAGGCGCTGCAAAAAACGGCTGAGCTTAAGCGTGCGGTGTATTTCAGCCGCTCACGCAACAAGCTGTGGTTCAAGGGTGAGGAGTCGGGCCATGTGCAAACGGTGCACGACATTCGCATCGACTGCGACAACGACGTGGTGCTGCTCAAGGTCACGCAAGAGGGGCACACCCCTGGCATTGCCTGCCATACGGGCCGCCACAGCTGCTTTTACCAACGTTTAAATCAAAGCTTAGAAGGCAACGACTGGCAAGCTTGCGAGCCTGTGCTCAAAGATCCAGAATCCATTTACAAGTGAACACCATGAGTTCGAACCCCATGAACACCTTAGATACCTTGCAACGTCTGGCCGACGTGATTGAAAGCCGCAAACCCGCCAATGGCGGCGATCCCGAGAAGAGCTATGTCTCGCGCTTGCTGCACAAAGGCCCCGATGCCTTTTTGAAGAAGATTGGCGAAGAAGCCACTGAAACCGTGATGGCTGCCAAAGATGTGGACCATGGTGGTGACTCTGCCAAGCTGGTGTACGAAGTGGCCGACCTGTGGTTTCACAGCATGATTGCGCTGGCGCACTATGGCTTGACGCCCGCCGATGTGGTGAACGAATTGGCACGCCGCGAAGGTTTGAGCGGCTTGGAAGAAAAAGCCTTGCGCAAAGCACAAGCGCGTGAAGCCGCAGGCGAGTGAGGGCAATATGACAGACGCTAACTGTATTTTTTGCAAAATCATCGCCGGCCAAATCCCGTCGCGCAAAGTGTATGAAGATGAGGAAGTGTTTGCGTTTCACGACATCAATCCGTGGGCGCCAGTGCATTTCTTGATCATCCCCAAGCTGCACATTCCGTCGGTGGCACACGTCACGCCTGAGCACGAAGGTTTATTAGGGCGCATGATGTTGTTGGCGCCTAAGCTGGCTTTGCAAGAAGGTGCAAGACCTTACCCAGAAGGTGGCTTTCGCATCGTCACCAACACGGGGGCTGAGGGCGGCCAAGAAGTCCATCATCTGCACTGGCATGTCATGGGCGGCCCTCGTCCTTGGCTGCGTGGCTGATTAGAATTCAAGCAATTATTTAGGAGTTACACATGGGTTCGTTTTCAATTTGGCACTGGCTGATCGTGTTGCTGATCGTCGTGTTGGTGTTCGGTACAAAAAAACTCAAAAACATTGGTGCTGACTTGGGCGGCGCGGTGAAAGGTTTCAAAGATGGCATGAAAGATGGTGGAGCCTCTGCCGCTGCTGAAGAAAAACCAGCGCCGCCGCCTGCTGCTGTGTCTGCCGACAAAAACACCATTGACGTTGAAGTCAAGCACAAGCCTTAATTGCTGTTGATCGTTTGCTTTGTTTGATCTAGATATTTCCAAACTTGCGGTGGTCGGTGCCGTGGCGTTGGTCGTCATTGGCCCCGAAAAATTACCCAGCGTGGCGCGCACGGTGGGGACCTTGGTTGGCAAAGCTAGGCGTTACGTTGCCGATGTGAAGGCTGAGGTCAACCGCACGATGGCGCTCGACGAGCTCAAAAAGATGAAAGAGACCATGGAGTCGGCCGCGCGAGATGTGGAGCATTCGGTGCACACCGCCGCCAGCGACTTTGAAAAAGATTGGGCGGAAACCACCGCTGGTATTTCGTCTGATGGTTATGAACTTTCGGCGCTGCCGCCGTCTTATGTAAATCCAGGTAAAAAATGGCGCCTCAAGCGTGGCGCTACGCCGCACTGGTACAAAGCCCGTCAAGGTGTGCGCACCAAGGCGCAATCTGGCGCCGCACGTGTGGCGCGTTTTCGCCCTGTGAAGCGTTCTGAACATGTCTGATACCCCTTCCCAAGACGAATTGGCCGGCACCGAGCAGCCGTTTGTGCAGCACTTGATTGAGTTGCGTGACCGTTTGGTCAAAGCGGCGATTGCGGTGTTGATTGCTGGCGCTGCGCTGGCCGTCTATCCTGGCCCTGCTGAGTTGTACGATTTGTTGGCGGCGCCTTTGGTGGCGCAGTTACCCGCCGGTGCAACGCTGATTGCCACTTCTGTGATCTCACCCTTTTTGGTGCCACTCAAGATTTTGATGATGGCCGCGTTTTTGATCGCACTGCCTGTGGTGCTGTATCAGGTGTGGGCGTTTGTGGCGCCAGGCTTGTATTCGCACGAAAAGAAGTTGGTCTTGCCTTTGGTGGTGTCCAGCACGGTGCTGTTTTTAGTCGGGGTGGCGTTTTGCTACTTCTTTGTGTTCGGCCAAGTGTTCAAGTTCATCCAAAGTTTCGCGCCTAAAAGCATCACGGCCGCGCCAGACATTGAAGCCTATTTGAGTTTTGTGCTGACCATGTTCATCGCTTTTGGTTTGGCGTTTGAAGTGCCCATTGTGGTGATCGTGTTGGCACGCATGAATTTGGTGTCGATTCAAAAGCTCAAAGATTTCCGCGCCTACTTCATCGTGTTGGCCTTCATCATTGCGGCCATCGTGACCCCGCCTGATGTGGTGTCGCAATTGGCTTTGGCCATTCCCATGTGCGTGCTGTATGAAATCGGCATTTGGGCGGCAAAATTATTCATTCAACACACACAAGCGCCGGACGCCGAATAAGCGCCGCGCTAGCAACCCATGAAACGTCACTGGTTGTTGTTCTCGCAAGTCGTCACCGTCTTGGTCGCCATTTGGTTTGTGCTGGTGACGTTGAAGCCCGAGTGGGTCAACCGTCGCCCCCCACTCGCAGGTGTGACCTTGCTCGAAGCGGCGCCCAGCGCTGCCGGTGTGGTGATGCCCAACAGCTTGAGCCCCGCCGCCAAAGTGGCGTCGCCCGCCGTGGTGAGCATTGCCACCACACAGGCGAAAGCACCCAAGCAAGGCGACCCCACTGACCCGTGGTTTCGCTTTTTTTACGGCGACCGCGACAACGAGCCACCCCAGCAAGGTTTGGGCAGTGGCGTCATCGTCAGCCCCGAGGGGTACATCCTCACCAACAACCATGTGATTGACGGTGCGCAAGAGATTGAAGTCACGCTCAGCGACAGCCGCCATGCGGTGGCACAGGTGATTGGTGCAGACCCCGATACCGATTTGGCCATTTTGCGCATCAAGCTCGAGCGCTTACCGGTCATTACCCTGGGCAACTCTGACACAGCGCAAGTGGGTGACCGCGTGTTGGCGATTGGCAACCCCTTTGGGATGGGGCAAACCGTGACCAGTGGCATCGTGTCTGCTTTGGGGCGCAACCAGTTGGGCATCAACACTTTTGAGAATTTCATTCAGACCGATGCGGCCATCAACCCCGGCAACTCGGGGGGCGCGTTGGTCGATGTGAATGGGCATTTGATCGGCATCAACACGGCCATCTACTCGCGCTCAGGCGGCAACATGGGCATTGGCTTTGCCATTCCTGTGTCGACCGCGCGCCAAGTGTTGGATGGTTTGGTGCGCGATGGCCAAGTTATACGTGGTTGGATAGGGATTGAGCCCTTGGCGTTGACCGCTGAGTTGGCTGAGACATTTGGGTTGAAGCAAACCGAGGGCGTCATCATCGCGGGCGTTTTGCAAAATGGTCCTGCCGCCAATGCGGGCTTGCGACCTGGTGATTTGCTTTTGACAGTGGCGGATCAATCGGTGAGGAATGTGGGCGAGTTGCTCACGCAAATTGCGGCATTGCCACCCGGTCAAAGCGTGAAGATGGAAGTGCTGCGGCGCAACCAAAAGGTGATGCTGGATGTCACGCCCACACAGCGCCCTAAACCCAAGGTGGCACGATGAGTCAAGCGGTGTCTCGCCAAACGTTACTGGGCGCTTGCAACGATTTGTTGCAACCCGTGCGGTTCAAAGATTACGGACCCAACGGCTTGCAAGTCGAAGGGGTGGATACCATTCGCCACATCGTGTCGGGTGTCACGGCTTGTCGCGCCTTGATTGAGGCAGCGATTGACGCCAAAGCCGATGCCGTTTTTGTGCACCACGGTTTGTTTTGGCGCGGGCAAGACGGAACGGTGACAGGCTGGATGAAGCAGCGCCTGCAATTGCTGCTGGCGCACAACATCAATTTGTTGGCGTACCACTTGCCATTGGATGCGCACCCAGAATTGGGCAACAACGCGCAGCTGGGCAAGCGCTTGGGCTTGCAAGTACAAGGCACGTTTGGCGAACAAGATTTGGGGTTGTGGGGCACGCGTGCCGATGGCGCAGCTTTTGCAAATGCACAAGCCCTGGCATCTGTCGTGTCGCTCGCTTTGGGACGTACGCCGGTGGTGGTGCAAACGCCTGATAAAGAAATTCGCAAAGTCGCTTGGTGCACAGGGGGTGCGCAAAGTTATTTTGAAGCGGCCATTGCTGCGGGTGTGGATGCGTTCATCACGGGTGAAATTTCTGAGCCTCAAGCGCATTTGGCCCGAGAGACTGGCGTGGCCTTTTTGGCTTGCGGTCATCACGCGACGGAGCGTTTCGGTGCGCCTGCTGTGGCTGCACATGTGGCAGCGCAGCTGGGTCTCACGCATCAGTTCATTGAGATTGACAACCCCGCATGAATGCGCACTTCAAGCCCATGGCCATCACGTTGGGCGATGCAGCGGGCATCGGCCCAGAGATCATCGTCAAAGCGTTTCGCGATGCACCAGATCACATGCAAGGCTGCGTGGTGGTAGGCGACTTGGCAGTGATGCAACGTGCAGCCTTGCTCTTAGCGCAGTGTGAATTGCATGAGCCGCAAATGCACCTCCAGCGGGTGTCAGATGTGGGCGAGGCGGCGCAAGTGACTGCGCCATTCACCATTCCTGTGTTGCAAGTGACGCCGCCGTTGACTGTTGACCAATTGCCTGCGTGGGGCAAAGTCAGCGCCACAGCTGGCAAGCTGGCTGCCGATTGCGTGGTGTGGGCTGCGCAAGCGGCTTTGCGCGGTGAGGTGTCTGCGATGGTCACTGCGCCCTTGCACAAAGAGGCTTTGGTTGCGGCGGGTATACCGTTTCCAGGTCACACCGAAATGCTGCAAGCGTGCGCCGCTGCGCACGCGGGTGTAGCGGTGGACGACATGCCTGTGCGCATGATGTTGGCTAACCCTGAACTCAAAACCGTGTTGGTCAGCATTCATGTGTCGTTGCGCCAAGCGATTGAAGCCGTGACGATCGACAACATTTTGCAAACCCTGCGCATCACGCATGCGGCAGAGCTGGCGTCCACAGGACGTGCACCCCACATGGCGGTGGCCGGCTTGAACCCGCATGCGGGCGAGGGTGGTTTGATGGGGCGCGAAGAGCTCGACATCATCATTCCTGCTTTGCAGCAAGCACGCGCCGAAGGCATGCAAGTGAGTGGTCCTTTTGCGCCAGACACGGTATTCATGCGTGCCCGCGCCAAGCATGGTCAGCGCGGTGAGTTTGATGTGGTGATTGCCATGTACCACGACCAAGGCCTGATTCCTGTGAAATACCTTGGTGTGGAGCAAGGCGTCAACGTCACCTTGGGACTGCCCTTGGTGCGCACCAGCCCAGACCACGGCACTGCGTTTGATGTGGCCGGCACAGCTCAGGCCGATGCGTCGAGTTTGTTAGCGGCGGTGGCGACAGCGCGCGCCATGCGACGCTAAAGCGATTTATTTTTTCAAGCTGTCGCGGATATCGCGCAACAACAAGACTTCTTCTTTTGGGGCTGCTGCTTCGGTTTGTTCCGCACCTTTGAGTCGGCTGATTTGCTTGATCATCAAGAAGATGATGAATGCCAAAATCACGAAGTTCACCGCAACGGTGATGAAGTTGCCGTAGGCAAACACGGGGACGCCAGCTTTTTTCATCGCTTCCAAGGTCAAAGCCGTACCTTCTGGCGCAGCGCCGAGTACGACAAAGAAGTTCGAGAAATCGAGGTGACCAATAAAAGCTGCCACGATGGGCATGATCAAGTCGTTCACGGCGGAATCGACGATTTTTCCGAATGCTGCACCAATGATGACACCCACAGCCAAATCCATGACATTGCCGCGGATGGCAAACGCTTTGAACTCTTTCAACATATCAATTCCTTATTGAGTTAAAAGTATTCTAATAACGAAAGACTTACCGTGACCTTGCAGTGGAAGCACTGCGAAATAAATGGGCAGCTTTGGTGGTCAGCTACAATCAAGTGTTAACCCAACCAGTGATTATTGTTTGAGGAATTTCATGAGTGACACCCCAGTAGACACCAACAAACGCACGTGGCTGATTGCCTCGACTTGCGCAGGTGCAGTCGGTGGCGTAGCAGTAGCTGTGCCTTTCGTCAGCACGTTCCAGCCCTCCGAAAAGGCCAAAGCTGCCGGCGCTGCTGTCGAAGTCGACATCTCTGCCCTCAAACCAGGTGAAAAAATGACCGTGGAATGGCGCGGCAAGCCCGTTTGGATTGTCAAGCGCACGCCCGAGCAATTGGCCTCGTTGAACAAGACGGAGCCTCAATTGGCTGACCCCAAATCAGAGCGCAAGCAAGATGAGTTCACCCCTGTCTACGCACGCAACCAAGGTCGTTCCATCAAACCAGAGATCTTTGTCGCTGTAGGTATCTGCACCCACTTGGGCTGCTCACCTTCCGATAAGTTCCAAGCGGGCCCACAACCTTCGTTGCCAGATGACTGGAACGGTGGTTTCTTGTGCCCTTGTCACGGTTCAACTTTTGATATTGCTGGTCGCGTGTTTAAAAACAAGCCTGCACCAGATAACCTCCAAGTCCCGCCACACATGTACCTCTCCGACACAAAGTTGTTGATCGGTGAAGACAAGAAAGCCTGATCAAGGACGCACCATGGCTGAATTCAAAGAAATCTCCCCTAACGCCAGCGCTGGCGAAAAATTGCTCAACTGGGTGGACAACCGCTTCCCAGCATCCAAGCTGTACAAAGAGCATTTGTCTGAGTACTACGCGCCCAAGAACTTCAACTTCTTCTATTTCTTTGGCTCATTGGCACTTTTGGTGCTCGTGATTCAAATCGTGACCGGTATTTTCTTGGTCATGCATTACAAGCCTGATGCCAACTTGGCTTTTGGCTCGGTCGAATACATCATGCGCGACGTGCCATGGGGCTGGTTGATCCGCTACATGCACTCCACCGGTGCCTCAGCTTTCTTCATCGTGGTCTACATGCACATGTACCGTGGTTTGATCTACGGTTCCTACCGCAAGCCACGCGAATTGGTGTGGGTGTTTGGCTGTGCCATCTTCTTGTGCCTGATGGCCGAAGCTTTTATGGGTTACCTATTGCCATGGGGACAAATGTCCTATTGGGGCGCTCAAGTGATCGTGAACTTGTTTGCCGCCGTGCCTTTTGTGGGCCCCGACTTGGCATTGCTGATTCGTGGTGACTACGTGGTGGGCGACGCCACACTCAACCGTTTCTTCAGCTTCCACGTGATTGCTGTCCCCCTCGTCCTGTTGGGCTTGGTGGTGGCGCACATCATTGCATTGCACGAAGTGGGTTCAAACAACCCCGACGGTGTGGAAATCAAAGGCCCGAACGCACCAAAAGATGCCAATGGTCACCCACTCGATGGCATACCTTTCCATCCTTACTACACCGTGCACGACATCTTGGGCGTGAGCGGCTTCTTGTTGGTGTTCAGCGCCGTGATCTTCTTCGCGCCTGAGTTCGGTGGTTACTTCCTCGAGTACAACAACTTTATTCCTGCAGACCCACTCAAGACACCGTTGCATATTGCACCCGTCTGGTACTTCACGCCCTTCTATTCGATGTTGCGTGCCATCACCAGCGAAATGATGTATGTCTTGATCGCTTGCGTCTTTGCCGGTGCCATCTTTGGTGCCACACGCGCCAACCTGCCCAAGGTTGTCAAGGGCGGCTTTTTGGGTGCTGCGGTGTTCGTGTCCTTGCTCATGCTCAACATTGACGCCAAGTTTTGGGGTGTGTTGGTGATGGGGGGGGCTGTGGTCATCTTGTTCTTCTTGCCTTGGTTGGATCACTGCGCGGTCAAATCGATCCGCTACCGTCCTGATTGGCACAAGTACATGTACGGTGTGTTTGTTGTGAACTTCGTCGTCTTGGCTTACTTGGGTGTTCAACCTCCATCTGCCATTGGCGAGCGCGTGTCGCAAGTCGGTACCTTGTTCTATTTCGGTTTCTTCTTGTTGATGCCGATTTGGAGTCGCATTGGTGCAACCAAGCCAGTGCCTGACCGCGTCACGTTCACGCCTCACTGAGATTCACGGAGAACATAACCATGAAAAAAATCATTCTCAGCTTGGCTTTGGCTCTTGGCGTGGTTGCTGGCGCACATGCGTCTGGCGACGCGATCGCTTGGGACAAAGCGCCTAACAAAACCAACGATCTGGCAGCCCTGCAAAACGGCGCCAAGATTTTTGTGAACCACTGTTTGAATTGCCACTCGGCAGCGTTCATGCGATTCAACCGATTGAAAGACATCGGCTTGACTGAGCAGCAGATCAAAGACAACTTGTTGTTCACGACAGACAAAGTTGGCGACACCATGAAGGCCAACATTGACCCTAAACAGGCCAAAGAATGGTTCGGTGCAACGCCTCCTGATTTGACCGTGATCGCACGCTCGCGTGCAGGCCACGGTGGTACCGGTGCAGATTACCTCTACACCTACCTGCGGACCTTCTACCGTGACGAAACCAAGGCGACGGGCTGGAACAACCTCGTGTTCCCGAACGTGGGCATGCCTCACGTGTTGTGGGAATTGCAAGGCGTGCGTCGTCCAATTTACGAGACCAGCGAAGAGCATGGCCACGAAGTTCACGTCTTCAAAGGCTGGGATCAAGTGACGCCAGGCAAGTTGACCCCTTTGGAGTACGACCAAGCCATGGGTGACCTCGTGGGTTACTTGCAATGGATGGCTGAGCCTGCCCAAAACACACGCGTGCGCATTGGTGTGTGGGTCTTGTTGTTCTTGGTGGGCTTTATGTTCATCGCATGGCGCTTGAATGCTTCCTTCTGGAAAGACATCAAGTAATACGCGTCAATCGGTAGCAGGCCTCGTGCCTGTTACCACCTCACGGAGTGACAGGTTAGCCTGCCACTCTTTTTGATTTTTAGGAGCTGCCCATCATGATGGTGCTTTATTCGGGAACTACGTGTCCCTACTCACATCGCTGCCGTTTTGTCTTGTTCGAAAAAGGCATGGATTTTGAAATTCGCGATGTTGATCTTTACAACAAACCCGAAGACATCAGCGTGATGAACCCCTACGGCCAAGTGCCCATCTTGGTCGAGCGCGATCTCATCTTGTATGAGTCGAACATCATCAACGAATATATCGACGAGCGTTTTCCGCATCCACAGTTGATGCCTGGCGACCCTGTCGAACGTGCGCGTGTGCGTTTGTTCTTGTTGAACTTCGAAAAAGAATTGTTCACACACGTGTCCACTTTGGAGTCACGCGTCGCTAAGGCCAACGACAAAGCGCTGGAAAAAGCACGTGCACATATCCGTGACCGTTTGACTCAGTTGGCACCCGTGTTCTTGAAGAACAAATACATGTTGGGCGAAAGCTTCTCTATGCTTGATGTGGCCATTGCGCCGTTGTTGTGGCGCCTGGACCACTATGGCATCGACTTGTCGAAGAACGCTGCCCCGTTGCTGAAGTATGCTGAACGCATTTTCTCTCGTCCTGCCTACATCGAAGCACTCACGCCTTCTGAAAAGGTCATGCGTAAGTAATTCCTATGTTGAACGCCCCAGACGCATCTTCCACCCGTCCTTATCTGCTGCGTGCTTTGCACGAGTGGTGCACCGACAACGGCTACACACCTTATCTGGCTGTGGTGGTCGATGAAACGGTGCAAGTGCCTATGGAGCATGTGAAAAATGGGGAGATCGTTTTGAACGTGGGCTACGATGCAACGGCGGGCATGACGCTGGGCAATGAATTCATTGAATTCAAGGCCCGCTTCGGAGGTGTCCCGCGTGAAATCATCGTTCCTGTGAATCGCGTGATGGCAATTTACGCACGCGAAAATGGACAAGGCATGTCTTTTCCAATGAGTGCTGCAAAAGATTCAGCGGCGTCGACTCCGCCTAGGCCAGCTCCTGCGCGACCTGTGTTGAGTGCTGTCGATACACCGCCTGCGCATCCAGACGCGGGATCTGACGATGAGCCTCCCGCACCCGCAACCCCTTCTAGTCGTCCGACTCTCAAACGCGTGAAATAAGGCGCGAAAGTTAGGTTAGAATTCTGCCTGCGCCGCTTTAGCTCAGTTGGTAGAGCACCCGCCTTGTAAGCGGTAGGTCGTCAGTTCGATTCCGACAAGCGGCACCAAATAAAACCCGTTACGCCTTTGGCGTAACGGGTTTTTCTTTAGCTGTGTGATTTCACTTTGACGCGAATGGTATTCACATTCCAGCCCTTAGTGCGTAAGTGTGCGCATAGAGCAGGCAGGGTTTGGCGTAGCTTGGCTGCGA
>CANBWY010000061.1 GCA_947373245.1 Comamonadaceae bacterium | reverse complement strand
TCTTGGGGCTCCATGGCACGGACAGCTTGCGCTACGTGGATGCCAAACGCAGCCAACTGCGCAGCATGCGCTTGCATTACAGCGAAGCGCCAAAAGCCAAAGACACCCGGCTCGATGCCTTCATCATCGCGGGCGATACCTCGGCCGAGACTTGGCTCAAAACCCTTTTGCAAACGCAGGCCTCCACCCAAGACTATGGCCGACGCTTGTTGATGACGGGCAGCCACCCCCCCATCGCATTGGTTGACGCGGGCACCACGGTGTGCAGCTGCGTGGGTGTGAAAGACGTTGCCATCCACCAGCACCTCAAAATTTACCAGGGCGATAGCGCACAACGCTTGGCATCACTGCAAGGCACGCTCAAATGCGGCACCCAATGCGGCTCGTGCGTGCCCGAGTTGCGCCGCATGATTCAACTGACAGAGAGCACCACATGACACACACCTCACCCCACGTCACCTTGGTCGGTGCAGGCCCGGGCGACCCTGAACTGTTGACCCTCAAAGCCGTCAAAGCCATTGCGGCCGCCACCGTGTTGTTGGTCGACGATTTGGTGAGCGATGCCATCGTGGCCTACGCCTCCTCATCTGCGCGCATCATCCGTGTGGGCAAGCGCGGCGGTTGCCAATCGACACCTCAAGCCTTCATTGAAAAACTGATGTTGCAAGAAGCCTTGGCGGGCGAGCACGTGGTGCGCCTCAAAGGCGGCGACCCGTTCATCTTTGGGCGTGGTGGCGAAGAGGTGGAACACTTGCGTTCGCAAGGGGTTAATGTGACCGTCATCAATGGCATCACCGCTGGCTTGGCCGGCGTCACCTCGCTGGGCGTGCCGTTGACACACCGCGCTCACGCGCATGGCGTGTTGTTCATCACGGGGCACGCCAAACAAGGCGCCATCGACGCAGTAGATTGGGCGGCGCTGTCACACACCGCCGCGCAAGCCAAGCTCACGCTGGTCATTTACATGGGCATGAGTGGGGCCGCGCAATTGCAAGCGGCGCTCTTGCAAGGGCTCAAAGCCGATACGCCCGTGGCCGTGGTGCAACACGTCAGTCTGCCCACGCAACGCCATGTGGTGTGCACGCTCAGTGAGTTACACCACACCGTGGTGCGCGACCAGATGGCCAGCCCCAGCGTCATTGTGGTAGGCGATGTGCTGCAAGGCTTGTTGCAACTCGAACAAAGCCGAACCCTCCGCGTAGCGGCCGCTGGTTAAACCCTTTCAACCAACCTAGGAATGAGCATGAACCGTCTCGACGTGACCGAAAAAATCATCAGCACCAAAGTGTCCAAAGGCATCAAGTGGGACGACGTGGCCAAAAAAGTGGGCCTGTCCAAAGAATGGACCACCGCCGCTTGCCTCGGCCAAATGACCTTCGATGCAAAGCAAGCCAAGATCGTGGGCAAGATTTTTGGCCTTGATGCAGAAGAACAAAAGTGGTTGCAAGTGGTGCCCTACAAAGGCTCGTTGCCCACGCCCGTCCCCACCGATCCTTTGATTTACCGCTGGTACGAAATCGTCAGCGTGTATGGCACCACCATCAAAGAACTGATTCACGAAGAGTTTGGCGACGGCATCATGAGCGCGATTGATTTTTCGATGGACATCGTGCGCCAACCCGATCCCAAAGGGGACCGTGTGAATGTGGTGCTCTCAGGCAAGTTCTTGCCTTACAAGCAATACTGACCTTCAGCCCAAGCGCCTCAAGGCGTGAGCCCAATAAAAAAGCCGCTGCTCCAAAGAACAGCGGCTTTTTTGTGTGCGCTTGGGGCTCTTGCCCCAAAGCTCGCGGGTGATTAACCCACCACCATCAAGTGGAAGGGCCACACGTACGCTTGCAGCGTCACGTACAAGCCCACCAAGCAAGCCAGTGCGATCGAGTGGAAAAACACATAGCGCAAGATGTCGCCTTCGTGGTTGAACCAACGTGTGGCGGTCGAAGCCACAACGATGGACTGAGCGTCGATCATCTTGCCCATCACACCGCCCGAGCTGTTGGCGGCGCCCATCAAGTTGGCGCTGAGGCCCAATTGTTCAGCGGCCACTTTTTGCATGCCACCGAACAACACGTTGGACGCGGTGTCAGACCCGGTCATGGCCACGCCAATCCAGCCCATCAAAGTGCCAAAGAAGGGGTAGAACACGCCACTGTTGGCAAACGCCAAACCGAGGGTGGTGTCCGTGCCAGAGTAACGGGTCAAGGTGCCCAAGCCCAACATCAACACGATGGTCAACAAGGAGTAGCGAACCAACCAGAAAGTGCGCGCATACGAACGCACGATTTCTGTGGGTTTGTACTTCATCACCATGGCGCCCACGATAGCCGCTGCAAAAATGCCGGTGCCTGTGGCAGACAACAAGCCCAGGGTGTAGACCGCGCCTTCTTTGGTCGGCTGTGCCACCACGGGTGGCATTTTTTCGATCAAGTTGTGCAAACCTTCGATGGGGAATGCAGGCGCCCAAAGGCTGTTGAAGTAGGTCTTCACAGCGGGCAAACCCCAGATGAACACGAACACCGACAAGATCACCCAAGGTGTCCATGCACGCACCAACTCGGCACGTGAGTGCTGGGTCACGGCCACGGCTGGCTTGGCTTCGCCGCCATCAGTCTCGTGACCTTTGAGCGAAGGCGAAGTCCAAATGGTTTTGGGTTGCCACACACGCAAGAACAACACCAGCGACACCATCGACACGATGGCGGCAATGATGTCCACCAGCTCTGGGCCGATGAAGTTAGACACCAAGAACTGAGGAATAGCGAACGACAAACCTGTGACCAAAATGGCGGGCCAAATTTCCATCATCGCTTTGCGACCAGCAAACGCCCAGATCAACCAGAATGGCACGAGCAGCGAGAAGAAAGGCAATTGACGGCCGATCATCGCGGTGACTTGCATCAAGTCGTAGCCGTGCACTTTGGCCAGCGTGATCACAGGCGTACCCAAAGCACCAAACGCCACAGGCGCGGTGTTGGCGATCAAGCTCAAACCCGAAGCAGCCAAAGGCGAGAAGCCCAAGCCAATCAAGATACCGGCGGTCACGGCCACGGGTGTACCAAAACCTGCAGCGCCTTCAAAGAAGGCGCCAAAACAAAACGCGATCAACAGCAGCTGCAAGCGGCGGTCATCGGTGATGCCCGACAAGGAGTCTTGCAGCACTTTGAAGCTGCCGTTTTGCTCGGCCAACTGTTGCAAGAAGATGATGTTGAGCACAATCCAACCGATGGGCAACAAACCCGTCAAGCCACCGTACATCGCAGCTTTGCTTGCCATGTCAGCAGGCATGCCGTAAGCGAAGATTGCCACGAGCAAGGCCGCAGCCAAACCCAAACCGGCAGCGATGTGCGCTTTGATGTGCATGAAGCCCAAGGCCACCAACATCACCACCACGGGAATTGCAGCCAACAAGGTGGACACCACCATGTTGTTAAACGGGTCATAGACCTGTTGCCAAACCATACTCTTCTCCTTGAAACGTTAAATAGAATTGGTAATACCACTTAACCATAGTGTAAGAAACACAACCCCAGGGTCAAGGTAAGTGATTACCCTATATTGGGGCTATTGCGGTTTTAAATCTCTGTAATTTCGCCAATAATTTGGTCTTACCACTTTACAGATTCATGTCGCGCATCCCATCTCCTGTTGTTCGTTTGGCCGATAGCGTTGTCACTGAAATCGAGAATCAGATCCTCGACGGCGCCTTGCGCCCTGGTGACCGCATTCCCTCTGAGCGCAAGCTTGCCGAGGACTTCGGTGTGTCGCGCCCATCCATCCGAGAGGCCCTTCAAAAGTTGGTCGCCAAAGGTTTGCTCATCACGCGCCACGGTGGTGGCACCACGGTGACCGACAAGCTCGACGCCCCGTTTATGGACCCGTGGCAAGACATGGTGAAAGACCACCCCCTGCTGCACCGCGACATTTTGGAATTTCGCGAAATGCTCGAAAGCCAAGCGGCGGCACTGGCGGCCCAACGCGCCACCGATGTCGACCTCGCGCGCATCGACAAAGCTTATGCCACGATGGACGCAGCCTATGCCAGCAAAGACCTGAACGCCTCGATCGAAGCCGATGTGGCGTTTCACCAAGCCATCGCCGAGGCCTCACACAACGTGCTGATTGGCCACCTCACCGCCAGCTTGATGCGCATGATTCACGACCATGTGAGCAACAACCTCAAGCATTCCCACACACGCCCCGCGCAATGGGAACAGTTGCGCAGCCAACACCGCGCCATTTGGAAAGCCATCAAGGCCAACAAAGCCGACAAAGCCAGTGCATCGGCGAAAGAGCACAGCGGGTTCATCCGCGAGAGCATTGAAAACAATGCCCTCGATGCGCACCGCCGTGTCAGCGCACTCAGACGCGCTGGAGCGAATTAACTGTTGCGCGTCGTTTAAAAACCGAAATGCTTTTTCGGCGCTTCCCACATCATCGCGTGGCGCTCTGATGGGCTGAAGGTGTTCTCGTAGACCTTCAGCATAGGTCCGTAATCCAATCGGTAAGGCGCTTTGAGGTAGGGCCAATCAGAGGCCCACACACAGTTGCCAGCACCAAAGTCACGCACCAAAGCCTCTGTGCATGCGCGTGTGTCTGCGAACGGATACCCCACCTGCGAAAACTTGGCAAAGCCAGAAATTTTCACCACCGCACGCCCCTCGCGCCCAAGCGCCAGCAAGGCCTCAAAGCCGCGCTGCGAAACACCGACATTCACATCGGGGCGGCCGCAGTGGTCCACCATCATCTTCACATCCACACCCGAGAGCATGGGCAAAAAATCCAGCAAGCCATCGTGCTCGACTTGAAATTGCGCCCACATGTCGAGTTGCTGGAGTCGTTTGAGCAAAGGCGCGATGTTGGCGTAAAACTCAAATCCCATCAGCGAGGGATTGAAGGCCACACCAATCACCCCCTGCGCTTTGAACTGCTGTAGTTCTTCGAGGCTGATGTCGTTGGGCACGACGGCGATACCTTTGAACACCTCAGGCGCACACGCAATGGCATCAAGCAAACAACGGTTGTCAGTGGCATAGCCCGAGTTAGGGCCCACCAACAGCGCGTGCTTGACTTCGTAGCAAGCCATCACCTGTTGGAAATATTTGGCACTGCCCATCTCCTGCCCTGCTGGCCGATAAGAAGCGTTCTCTCCGTAGGGGAAACGACTCGGCTCCAACACATGGCAGTGCGAATCGATCTTAGGTTCGGTGAAGATACCCATCACTTAGAACGTAGCAAGAATTGCTTTGCGCAACTCGTCAGTAATTTCTGGCTTCACACCAAACCATGCCTCAAACGCAGGAATGGCTTGGTTCAGCAACATCCCCAAACCATTCACCGTCAGATGACCACGCGCGCGTGCAGCAGCCAATAGCGGTGTCTCCAGTGGGATGTAAATCAAGTCAGACACCATCGCTGATTTGGGCAATGCATCTAAACGAATTTCAAGTGGGGGCTGACCATACATGCCTTGGTTGGTCGTGTTGATCAACATGGCTGCACCTTCTAATGCGGCGTGGCGCTCCTCCCACGCGTAGGTCTTCACAACAGAAGTGTCCGCAGAGGCCAATTCGTCGGCCTTGGCGCGTGTGCGGTTGAGCAAGCGAATTTCCTTGGCGCCTTCATCCAACAAGCTGATGACCACCGCGCGCGCGGCGCCACCTGCGCCCAACACCACGATGGGACCTTCGTCAGCGCGCCATGTGGGTTTGGCATCTTTCAAACTTTGAATGTAGCCAAACCCATCGTTGTTAAACCCATGAAGACTGCCATCCGGCTGTACCACGATGCAGTTGATTGCGCCTATGCGCTGGGCCATGGGACTGAGTTGGTCCATCAGCTTCATCGCATGCAGCTTGTGAGGTTGGGTGATATTGCAACCTGCAATGCCCAGCGCAGACAAACCGCGGACGGCTGCTTCCACGTTTTCAATCTGCACTGGGAAGTGCCCGTAGGCACCTTTCAAGTTGTACTTTTGAATCCAGTAGTTATGCAGGATGGGAGAGCGCGATTGAAACACCGGCATCCCCATGACGCCTGCCAACTTGAATTGATTGCTATCTGACATTCTTCAAACCTTGTTTATTTTTTATTCACGGGTGGCAAGATTTCACTCACCACTTGCTTGCCATTGACCACCGTGGTCAAGTAGCTTTCGCGGTCCAAGTCGCCGTTCTCGTCATACGAGATATCCAGCAACAAGCCAGGGTTGGTTTTGGCAGACAGGCTAATGTTTTTCATGGCAGCGGCAAATGCCTTGGCGTCAAACTTGCCCATCTTTTCGGTCACCGCCTTGACGGTATACATGCCGATGTAGCCCTTCAAACCGTTGTGGTCAGAGCGTGAGCCGTATTCTTTTTGGAAAGCGGCATCAAACTTTTTCACCCCCGCTTGAGGCGCATCCGCCGTCAAACCCACGTGTGCAATCGCGCCGTTGGCAGCATCCCCCGCCAACTCAATGACTTTTTGGCTGGTCAACACGGTCTCACCAATCACAGGCTTTTTGTAACCTTGCTTTTTCAACTCACGCAGCAAACGTGCTGACTCTTCTTCGTTGGTATAGGCAAACAAGGCGTCCGCATTGGACTGCTTGGCTTTCACCACCACACTGCTGAAATCGACTTGGCCTGGTTCAGACGAAATGTCGGCCCCCACTTTGATGCCACGTGCCTCTAACGCCTTGATGATCAAGTCGCGGCCACCTTTGCCAAAGTCGTTGTTCACGTACACCACGTCAACGGTCTTGGCTTTCACTTTGTCTTTGATGTAATTGGCAATCTTTGGCATCGCCGTAGATTGCGTGAACGATGTGCGGAAGATGTAGGGGTTGCCTTGCTGTGTGATCGCAGCGGCTTCGCCGCCTGTGAAGTTGGGAATTTCAGCGCGCTTAGTGGAGGCCATGCTCACCATGATGGAGCCCGAGAACACGGGGCCCATCACCACATAAGCGCCGTCGTCCACAGCCTTGTCGGTCAGGCCTTTGGCCACGCCTGGGTTGGACTGTGTGTCGTAGGACACATAGTCAATCTTCTTGCCCAAAATGCCACCCGCTGCGTTGATCTCTTTCACCGCCAGCTTGATGCCATTGTCAAAGTTGGTGCCTGATGTGGTGCCTGTGCCCGTCAGCTCAACCAAGCCCACAATCTTGACGGTTTGCGCACTTGCGAGAGAGGCCACGCCAATGAGCGACGAGAGCACCAGTTGCTTGAATAGTTTCATCTTTGTCTCCTGTTATAAAAAAATCTCTGTGGATTTCGGAAAATGAAACTGCATTTTGCACTGCTATTCATGCCAAAAAGATGCCCAAGTGACAGGCGTGATCAAGGTGGCTAGGGCGGGTAAACCCATCACCACTCAGTGCCTCAATCGAAAATCCACCCGTCATAAAAAAGAGGGGCACCCCCGTGAGGCAGGTACATTGCAGGCATTCGCGTTACGCTCATTGCACGTCTTTCTTTTCACATGACATCGGAGGCCATTATTTTGACTCAGCACCCACTCACCCGTCGCCAACTGTTGGCCAGCACTGCCGCATCGGCACTGACTTTGTCGTCCACGCTATCGCACGCCGAAGCCGCGTGGCCCACCAAACCCCTGCGCTTGGTGGTGCCCTTTGCACCGGGCGGTAGCTCTGAAATTGTGGCGCGCGCTTTGGCGGGCGAGATGAGCAAGTCCATTGGCCAAAGCGTGTTTGTGGACAACAAACCGGGCGGCGCAGGCAACATTGCCATGCAAGAAGTGGCGCACGCCACCGACGACCACACCCTCATCTTGGGTCACATCGGCACGTTGGCGGTGAACCAATACATCTTCCCCAAGCTGCCCTACGACCCCAACAAAGACTTCACGCCCATCACGCTAATTTCTAAAGTACCAAGTCTGTACGTGGTGCACCCCGACCTGCCCGTGAAAAACCTCAAAGAGTTTGTGGCGTATGCCAAAGCCAATCCAGCCAAACTCAACTATGGCTCTGCCGGCAATGGCAGCGCGGGCCACTTGGCATTTGAATATTTGAAGATGACCACGGACACCTTTGTGCTGCATGTGCCCTACCGTGGCACAGGCCCCATGCTGACCGACCTCATGGCAGGCCGCTTGCAAGCCGCTGCGGTGGGTGCACCTGCGCTGCTGCAGTTCATCAAAGCAGGCAAGCTGCGCTGTATCGCCACAGGCACCAGTGCCCGTTTGCCCCAACTGCCCGATGTGCCCACCGTGGCCGAACAAGGCTACAAAGGTTTTGAAATGACGCAGTGGTACGGCCTGATGGCCCCGAGCCAAATGCCCAAGGCCCATATCGACAAGCTAGAGAAAGAAGCCATCGCAGCGGCACGCAGCAAAGTCGTGTACGACAAACTCAGCCAAGACACCGCACTGGCGGTGGGCAACACGCGCGCTGAGTTTGAAGCGTTCATCAAACTCGAACAAGCGCGTTGGAAGCCTGTGATTGCACGCGCGCAAATCAGACCCGAAGGCGTTTAAGACTGACCAAAGCTCTCGGGCATTTGCACGGCCACCACCTCACCGCGTGCGGTGGCCACGTCGCCAGCGTAGACCGTGGTTTCAACCACCACTTTGCGGCCTTTGATTTCTTTCACGCGGCCACGAATGACCAGCTCACATGCCAGCGGCGTGGGCTTTAAGTAGTCCACATGCAACGAGCCTGTGACGAAACGGAATGCGGGCAGCGAATCCATGTCGCGCCCCGCCTCTAGGTACATGGCCGCCGCCGCCGTGCCGGTGCTGTGGCAGTCAATCAGCGACGCAATCAAGCCACCATACGCAAAGCCCGGCACCGAGGTGTGGTACGACTCGGGCGTGAAACGCGTCACGGTTTCGTCGCCCTCCCACACCGTTTTAATTTGATGCCCGTGCGTGTTGAGATGGCCGCAGCCATAGCAATGCGCCACGTTTTCGGGGTAGTGGTCTTGAAAAGCGTCCATGAAAAGTCTCCGCCGCCTAGGCTATGGGTTGAATTGAAGCAATCAACCTTAATATAGAAGAAAGCGCTGATGCCACATCGGCGAAGGAAACCGACATGCCTACCCACCTTGTTTGCCCACACTGCAACAGCACCAATCGCGTGCCCACCGACAAGCTCGATGGCAGCGCCGAACTGTCATGCGGCAAATGCCACCAAGCCTTGTTCAACCAACACCCAGCCGACCTCAGCACGGCGGGCCTGAACGCCCAAATTGCCAAAAGCGATGTACCCGTGGTGGTGGACTTTTGGGCCCCGTGGTGCGGCCCCTGTCGCATGATGGCCCCCGAGTACGAAAAAGCCTGCGCCTTGGTAGAACCCAAAGCCAGGCTGGTGAAGGTAGACACCGAAGCCCACCCAGACGCGGGCACACAGCACAACATTCGCAGCATCCCCACGTTGGCCATCTTCAAAGGCGGGCGTGAAGTGGCGCGTGTGTCGGGTGCGCGATCAGCGGGTGATTTGGTGAAGTGGGTGAACAGCCACCTTTCATAAAGAAAGAGCCGATTGACCCACAATCAGCTTCACGCCTAACGCCACCGCACCTCGGTACAGGTGAAGGCGTTCAAGCGATAAGAAGAGTTGATCTCGCGGTTTGCGTCCCGCCATCCAGTATGCTCACTGGCCTTCAGTTCTAGCCTTTATTGAGTCCCCTTTTTCGCCCGTTCTGCCACCCATGTCTAGCCCTCACGCCACCGGTTTTATGGTGCTACATAGCAACCAGCTTGAAGGCCTGCGCGAGTTGGCGGTGCAGTTCATCCGCAACCACCCACTGCCCGTGCTCGCACCCGAGGTGTTGCTGGTGCAAAGCAACGGCATGAAGCATTGGCTAGAGCTGGCATTGGCCAAAGACTTAGGCATTTGCGCGGCCACGCAGGTGGCGCTGCCTTCGGCCAAGCTGTGGCAAATTTACCGAGCGGTGTTGGGGCCCAGCCAAGTGCCAGCACACATGCCGCTGGACAAATCGCCTTTGGTCTGGCGCATCATGCGCCGCTTGCCCGAGCTGCTGACGCAGCCCAGCTTTGCGCCATTGAAAAACTATTTAGGCCAAAGCCAAGCTGAAGGCGAAACACCAGGCGACGGCGACGCCTCGCGCATGAACCGCCGTGCGTATCAGTTGGCCGCGCAGCTAGCCGACGTGTTGGACGGCTACCAAAACTACCGCGCTGATTGGCTAGAAGACTGGGCCAATGGCCAAAACCAACTGCGCACCCAAGCCGGCACAAACGCCTCTGCATTCACCACGCCACTGCCAGCTGCTCAAAGTTGGCAGCCTGCGCTGTGGCGCGATTTGCTGCAAGACCTGTTGGAAGACGACGCGGTGCAAACCGAATTGACGGGCGTTCGATGCGCCACGGAAGACCTCTATCACTCGCGCGCCGAGGTGCACGAGGCGTTTATGCGCGCCCTCGCCCAGCTGCCAGAGGGGCAACGCCCCGCGGGTGTGCCGCATCGCATCATGGTGTTTGGCGTCACCTCGCTGCCCATGCAAACGGTGCAAGCGCTGGCTGCTTTGGGCCGTGTGTGCCAAGTGCTCATGCTGGTGCAAAACCCCTGTCAACACTACTGGGGCAATGTGGTGGAAAGCCGTGTGCCTTTGGTAAAACTCAAGAAGCAACGCCAAGCCAACAAAGCCGGTTTGCCCGTGCCGCAAGAGGATGGCTCGCTCACCGAGGCCGACCAATACACCCTGCACACCGACACGCACCCCCTGCTCGCCGCGTGGGGCAAGCATGGCCGCGACTACTTGCACTTGCTCGATGGCTTTGACGATATCAATGCATACAAAGGCCAGTTCAACCGTGTGGATGTGTTTGTGGACCCCGTACAAACTGCCGCCGATGCAGGTCGCGCGCCCACCATGCTGGAGCACTTGCAATCGGCCTTGCTCAACCTAGAGCCTCTGCCACACACACCCGCCGAGGTGACAGCGCACGACACAAGCATCGATTTTGTGCAAACCCACTCGGCCCAGCGCGAAGTTGAAGTGCTGCACGACCGCCTGCTGGCGTGGCTCGATGCGGACGACACATTGAAACCTGCCGACATCATGGTGATGGTGCCCGACATGGCCAACTTTGCGCCGCACATCCATGCCGTGTTCGGCCGCTTCGCGAAGAACACCCAACACCACGACCCGCGCCACCTGCCTTACACCGTGGCCGACACCACCCCACGCACCGAGCCACTGGTGCAAGCACTAGACACACTGCTGCAACTGCCCCAACTACGCGTGACGCGTGTGGAGTGGCAAAGCCTGTTTGAAGTGGCCGCCGTGCGTGAGCGCTTTGGTTTAGAAGAACACGACGTGGCCCAACTCGACACCTGGCTGGCCGACGCCGGTGTGCGCTGGGGCCTAGACGCGCAACACCGCAAACCCTGGGGCATTGCGCCTGATATGGCCGATGCCAACCAAAACAGTTGGCTGTTTGGCATCGAGCGTTTGCTACTCGGCTACGCCACGGGCGCTACCGACGCGCTGGCCACACCGTGGGCCGACACCCTGCCGCAAGCAGGCGTAGGTGGCCTCGACGCACGTGTGGTCGATGGCTTGCTGCAATGGCTGCGCCACACGCAAATTGCTTTGCGCCAATTGCGCCAAGACCACACGCCCACCGAATGGGTGGCGGTGTTGCAGCAACTCGTGGCCTTGTTCTTCAAGCCCAGCGACGAAGCTGATGAACGATTGATTGAGCGCGTGATGGCCCCGCTAGAAACTTGGTTGACCGAATGCCAACTGGCCCGCCTCGATACGCCCCTGCCGCTGGTGGTGGTGCGCGAACACTGGATGGCCCAGCTGCAGCAGCCCGCCATGCAGCGCCGCTTCTTTGGCGGTGGCGTGCAGTTCGCCACACTCATGCCCATGCGCGCCATCCCCTTCAAAGCGGTGTGCCTGCTAGGCATGAACGATGGTGACTACCCGCGCAGCCAAACCCCACGCGACTTTGATTTGATGAGCGACGCCGCACACGCAGGCACCGTGCAATCACACTGGCGCGCAGGCGACCGCTCGCGCCGCGAAGACGACCGCTATTTGTTTTTAGAGGCACTGCTGTCGGCCCGCGACAAGCTTTACATCAGCTGGCAAGGCCGCCGCACCACAGACCACGAAGTGAAGCCCCCGTCGGTATTGGTGGCGCAGCTGATGGACTACCTCAACGCGGTGTGGACACGTGCGGGTGGTGTGGCCTGCGAAGCCACGCTGCAACCGCTGCAAGCGTTCTCGCCCAAGTACTTCATGCAAGACACAGGCTTTGAAACCTATGCAAAAGATTGGCAACGCGCGTGGCCCTCTGGCGCATCCAGCACATCGGCTACTTCAACCGTTAGCGCGACAGAGGTCGACAGCGCCGCCCCCACCGAACTCACGCTGCAACATCTGCAACGCTTGCTCAAGCAACCCGTTGAGGTTTTCTTGTCGGACCGCCTGCGCCTTCGCCTAGACCAACCCGAAGAAGCCGCCGAGGAAGAAGAACCCTTCTCGCTCAACGGCCTAGAGAAATACAAACTCACCCAAAGCTTAGCCCTCGCCGACGATGCTGAACAAGCCTTGGTGCAACTGCGCCTGAGCGGCCAATTGGCCTTGGCCGGTTTTGGTGAAGCACAACAAAACCAGCTTCTGCACGACCGCCAAACCTTGCGCGAGCCGCTCGATGTGTTGTTGGCCCAATG
>CANBWY010000060.1 GCA_947373245.1 Comamonadaceae bacterium | reverse complement strand
TGCAGCAGTGTTGGCGCGTGTCGCCGGGGCCTGACTTTGTGTTGGTTGTGCAAGCGGCAGATATGCCCGACTACTTAGCCATCACGCAACGCCTGCTCACGCAAGATGCGAATGTGCGAAATGTGAAAGCGTTTTTTGCGACCAAGCGGGCGAAGTTCACCAGCACATGGCCGGTGTTGCGCAAGGGATAACTTAAACCTTTGGCTTTTTCTCAGGCCGCTTGTAGTTAGCAATGCTGATTTGCTTGCCCCGCGCCACACTCAGCGCGCCAGCTTCGGTACTCTTGGTAATCGTCGATCCACCGCCGACGGTGCCGCCCGCGCCAATGGTGACGGGGGCCACCAACACGCAGTTGCTGCCGATGTGCACATCGGCTTCGATGACGGTGCGGTGTTTGTTAGCACCGTCGTAGTTGGCCGTGATACTGCCGGCGCCGTAGTTGACGCGCTCGCCCACGGTTGCGTCGCCCAAGTAGGCCAAGTGGTTGGCTTTTGAGCCTTTGGCCATGGTGGAGTTTTTGACTTCCACAAAGTTGCCAATGTGCACCTCTGCCGCCAGCTGCGCACCTGGGCGTAAGCGGGCAAACGGGCCAATCAATGCACCCTCGCCCACCGTGACGCCCAGCTTTTCACCGTCAATGTGCGTGAAGGGGTGAATCACCGCACCCGCTTCAATGGTGCAATTGGCAATCACGCAGTTCGCGCCAATCTTCACGCCTTGGCCCAAAGACACGTTGCCTTGGAAGATGCAGTTGACATCAATTTCAACATCTTGTTCACACGTCAAAGTGCCGCGCACGTCAAAACGTGCGGGGTCCATGATGCGCACGCCGTCGGCCATGAAAGCATGGGCTTGGCGCTGCTGAAAGGCACGCTCCAACTCGGCCAATTGCGTGGGGCTGTTGACGCCCGCCACTTGCGCGGCATCTGTGATTTTGCAGGCCACCACGGACACACCGTCAGCTTCGGCAAACTTGACCACATCGGTCAAGTAAAACTCTTGCTGCGCGTTGTGGTTGTCTAAGCGGGCGAGCCAAGGCTTGAGCAACTTGGCGGGCACGGCCATGATGCCGCTGTAGACCTCGTGGATGTCGCGTTGCTCTGCATTGGCATCTTTGTGCTCGACGATGGCGTGCACCTGCCCGCTGGGGCTGCGCACGATGCGACCGTAGCCTGTGGGGTCGGCAAAGTCGATGGTGAGCAAGGCGAGTTGCTTGCCACCGCACACATCAAGCAAAGCTTTCAGCGTGTCGGCTTGCGTCAAGGGCACATCGCCCGACAGCACCACCACCACGCCATCGTCCGGCAACAAGGGCACGGCTTGCTGCACCGCATGGCCGGTGCCGAGTTGCGGCATCTGGTGGGCGAATTGCAAATGGTCCGCCGCGTTGGCCGCCAGCAAAGCGGGCTCTACAAGCTCCGCACCGTGGCCGGTGATGACGATGGTGTTGCGTGCTTTCAGGCTGCGCGCCGTGTCAATCACATGCTGCACCAAAGCCTTACCGGCGAGTTGATGCAAAACCTTGGGCATACTGCTCTTCATACGGGTGCCTTTGCCGGCAGCCATGATCACCACATCTAACGCTGTCATGTCATTCATCCTTATCTTGCAAAGAATTATCCGCCAAGCCTCATGGGCCTTGGCGATAGCAGCGCTCGTTGGCTTGAGTGCTTGCAGCACCCTCAAGCTGGCCTACAACCAAAGCGACGACTTGATTTATTGGTGGCTCGACAGCTATGCCGATTTGCAAGACGGCCAAAAGTCCTTCACCCGCGACGCATTGACCGACTTGCAACGCTGGCACCGCCAACAACAACTGCCCGAGTATGTGGCCTTGCTCAAACGCATGCAAGCCATGGCCCCGCAAGACATCACATCTGCGCAAGTGTGTGCGGTGACTGAAGACTTGAAGACCAGCTTCATCACCCTGCTGCGTCACGTGGAGCCCGCCAGCACGCAGTTGGCCGTTCAACTGACGCCAGACCAAATGCGCAGCATCCGTAAACGCTTCGAGAAAACCAACAAAGAGTGGCGCGCCGACTGGCTAGACCCCGACGCCCAAGATCGATTGAACTTTCGCAGCAAGCAAGCACTCAACCGCCTAGAAGATTTTTATGGCCGCCTTAACAAGCCTCAGCGCGACGTGTTGCAGGCATGGTTGACCGAGACTGTGTTTGACCCCCGCCTGAGTTATGCCGAGCGCGAACGCCGCCAAACTGACACGCTGGAAACCCTGCAACGCATGGCGCAAGAAGGCAGTGCTAGCACGGCCGCACAAGCCCTCTTTCGAGGCTTGGTGGAGCGCAGCTTGAACTCACCCAATGAGCGATACCGCGTCTACAACCACGCTTTGTGGCAAGAAAACTGCGAAGGCTTTGCCAAGCTGCACAACAGCACCACGCCCGCACAGCGCCAGCGCATGGTGGAGGCACTACGTGGCTACGAAAGCGATTTCAAAATTTTGATGACGCAGAAATAAGCGCCACTCCCCTTTAGGACATCGGCCAAACCACGCCGTTGTCGTTGAGCAGCGCGTCCAGCGGCATGTCATGCGCCTCGGGCATCAAGTCTGGCAAAAAGCCGTGGGTAAAGCCCAAACCCGCAGTGACCGGCTTGGGCTGCAAAGTGGCTAAGGTCCGGTCGTAAAACCCACCACCATAGCCCAAGCGAAAACCGCCCGGGCCGTAGCCCACGCAGGGCACAAACAGCAAGGTGGGCACCACCACTTCGGTGTCTTTGGGTTTGGGAATGCCGTAGGCATCTTCTTCCATGGGGCAGCCCGGATACCACGCATGAAAGCTCAGTGTTTTGTGTGCCTTGTCGACCACAGGCAAACCAATGCGACGGGGTTGCGGCTCGTCCAGCAATTCGCCATCTTCTTTCCAGCGATGCAGCACGGGCAACGGATCGAACTCGCCTTTGATGGGCCAGTAAGCACCAATCACCGTGTCAGGGCGATCGAACAGCCAAATGCGCATCACGCGTTGCAATAGATCAGCCCGAGCCAGCCGGTCGGGCATGTTCAAACGCTCTTCAATGAGCTGCTGGCGCAAGGTTATTTTGTCCACGGATAATCAGGTCATGAAATTTCGAGTCATTGTGTCATTGTTTGCCTGCGTTTGGATAACGTTTGGCGTCCTCTCGCCTTGCGTTGCCGCGCCATTGGCCCCCAACATCCAGGCAGACGCCATCGTCACAGACATGGCCCAAGCCTTCAAACGTGGCGACCGCAAGCGCCTGACGGCGCTACTGCCTCAAGCCAAAGGCCACCCCCTCGAACCTTGGGCGGCTTATTGGGAACTCAAGGCCCGTTTGGACGAAGCATCCACCCAAGAGGTGCGCGCTTTCTTCCAGCGCTATCCCGACACCTACCAAGAAGACCGCCTGCGCAATGACTGGCTTTTGCAACTGGGCCAACGCCGCGACTGGGGCGTACTGGCCGAGGAGCACCCCAACTACCGCATGCGCGATGACCGTGAGCTGCGATGCTATTTTTTAACCGTTGAGTTAATGGAAAAAGGCCCGCGCGCCAACCCCAGCATCGCCGATGAAGTGCGCAGAAACTGGATGGCCATGCGCGAAGCCGACGACGGATGCACCTTGGCGGCTGATCGCCTGTACTTCAACAAGCAATTCACCGCCCTCGACATTTGGCGCAAAGCCCGCTTGATGATGGAGCACGAGCGCCCACGCACCGCACGCAACGCCGTGCAAATCGTGGCCCCAGAGATTGCCAACGCAGTGCCCGATCTCTACAACAACGCTGAAAAGTTTTTGGCTAAAAACATTGCGGCACCGCAAAAAGTGCGTCAGGAGTTAGTCGTCATGGCCTTGGTCAAAGTGGCCAGCACCGACCCCGACAAAGCCGACAAGCTGATGCGCACCAAGTGGCAGCCTTACCTCACCACCGAAGAGCGCCATTGGATGTGGGGCGTGATCGGCCGACAGGCCGCCATGCGCTTGGACGATGACGCGCTGACCTACTACGCCCGCGTGGCCCACGACAAAGACCTGACCGACGACATGCTGGGCTGGAAAGTCCGTGCCGCTTTACGTGCGGGCAACACCCCCAAGTGGCCCTTGGTCGAGAGCAGCATCATCGCCATGAACCCCGAGGCCCGCAAAGAGCCCACTTGGATTTACTGGCACGCCCGCGCCTTGTTGGCGCGCAAAAAAGTCGCCCCTCAAATTCAGCAAGAGGCCAACGCCATGCTGGAGAGCATTGCCGGCGTGCGCGGCTTTTATGAGCAGCTGGCCCTTGAAGAACTGGGCCGCAAAGTGACCGCCCCCGCTCGCCCGCCCGCCCCGACCGCAGAGGAAATAGAAGTCGCCCGCCGCAACCCCTCTTTGCAACGCGCGCTCTACGCGATTGCCATGGGTCTGCGCAGCGAAGGCGTGCGGGAATGGAACTACGCCACCAACCTCGTCAACGCCGAAGGCAAGGTGGGACTGATGAGCGACCGCGAACTGCTGGCGGCGGCACAACTGGCGTGCGACAACCAAGTTTGGGACCGCTGCATCAACACCAGCGAGCGCACCCGTCAAACCATGGACTTTGAACAACGCTTTCCCATGCCGCACAAAGAAGCGGTGATCGCGCGTGCCAAGAGCATCAACATCGACCCTGCCTATGTATACGGTCTGATTCGTCAAGAAAGCCGCTTCGTCACCGATGCCCGCTCCGGCGTGGGGGCCTCAGGCCTCATGCAGGTGATGCCCGCCACCGCCAAATGGACGGCACGCAAAATTGGCTTGACCAACTTCATGCCCGAACAGATTGCGGACCGAGACACCAACATCGCCATCGGCACTGGCTATTTGAAATTGGTCCTCGACAGCTTTGATGGCTCCATGCCCTTGGCCGCTGGTGCGTACAACGCAGGCCCCAGCCGCTCACGCCGCTGGCGTGCGCCCAACGATGGCTCAGGCCCCTTGTTGGAAGGCGCTATTTGGGCAGAAAACGTGCCCTTTAACGAAACCCGCGACTACGTGAAAAAAGTGTTGTCCAACACCACCAACTATGCGGCGTTAATCACCGGTCAGCCGCAGTCGCTCAAAGCCAAACTGGGCATGGTAGGGCCGCGAGACGCGATGGCGCCTGCTGAGAATTTAGAGCTGCCTTAATCACGCCAGCAGCCCTCTCACCACCCAACGAAGGGGTATTCACCCCGCGCTAGGGTAAACCCTAGGGTTAACCCTATAATTGAGCCTTATCAAGTCTGACTCAGACATTTAAGGACTTCCATGACCACCTTCGTCAACCTCAGCTACACCACCAGCCATCCGGGCGTAGTCCGCTTTGAGCGCGCTTACGCATCGGGTAAAAACTTGGTTCAACGCCTGCAACAAGAAAGCACCTACGCCGCCGTATTGCTACTGTTTGGCGGTTTAAGCCTCATCGCCTCCGTCTACGACATCATCGACGCGTCCCCTGAGGGCCAAGAAATGGGCGCTTGGGTTGTGTTGTGGGCTGCCATCTTGGTGACTTTGGTAGTTTTCGGCAAGTACTGCAAACGCCAGTTCGTCGCATGGCTCAAAGCCGATCGCGAAGCGCGCATGTGGAGCACCGCTTTGACCGACTACCGCGTGATGGCCGACATCCGCTGCGCCCAAGACCGCAGCAGCCACTAAACGCCGCTGGACCTTCAATCTGGGCCCATGGTTTGAACCTTGGTGCCCGGATCGTACTTTTGTAGATAGACCGCGAGTCGCTCAAAGGTGGCCGTCTCCGGCGCACCGGGGTGGTCAGAAATAAAGATTTCCGCCTTGAACATCGCCCCCAGCAGCAATTTAAACGCACTCACATTCACCGGCTGCGCCACGAATTGCGCTTTTTCTTTGGCTTTGATCAGGTGGATGTCGCTGGTTTGGTACATGGCGGCATTCACCACGTCCAGCACAAACTCCGTACAGTTTTGACGCCCCAGCGTGTAAGGGTTGGCAATGAGGGAATATTCGCGCTGATGCAGCTGCGCATAGGTGGGTGAGGCAATGACCTTGAGCAGTTTGGCTTGCAAGTCGGGTGATGGAATGATGACCCCAGACTCCAGCGTGACCACCCCTTTGAAGAAGTCAACTGGGACATCTTGCACCAGCTCGCTTTGGTCAGGATGGTCATCCAACTGATACAAGTTTTGCATGACATAGCCCGTGGACTTTTTGCCGCTGGCGTCCGTCTTTTCCTCAGCCACCGCAAACGCCACGTGCGTGAAATGCATGCCCTCAGGCAGCTCCGATAAGGGACGCCCCATCCTGGCAACGATGGCAACACGCGCGCCCGTGCCAGACAGCGCACGTTCGACCTTCGTCGAGAACGCACTGATTTGCTCAGGCTTGAAATGCGCGACCTGCGACGGGGACGCACTGTTTGAGCTGAACCCTTCGGCCAGCGCAAGAACGGTGATGAGCAGCCCAGAACACATCGAAACTGCCATGCGTATCGAAAACTTCTTGAACATGTCATTTCTCCACTCATAGACGCAGACCGCCGTCAACAGAGCATATGCCTCTTGCGAAACAAAGCAACAAATTCAACATCACCAGCTGTAAGTGATTATTTTGAAAATGAATACAAGGCATCTGGTCAATTCCATTTGCGTATGGGATTGACATTTCAATGGAATCAAAGACTAAAGTCGAAATTAGGGGCAGCTGTTGAAATAGATTACAGCTAAGTTTTTAGCAGCGTCAATTGAACATGCTTGGTATATCTGACTTGAAAAGAAGAAAGGCCCGTACATGGGTTGTAGTCCCCTTACCATCTGCAAAAACGCCAATGTTGCTAGGCAATTCAAGCACAAAGTCATCTGGCGCGAATACACCAAGTAAAGTTAAAACGGGCATGGCAGGGCCGCGAGACGCGATGGCGACTGCTGAGAATTTAGAGCCGCCTTAAGGGCCCTCAAGGCTGATCTATTTGGGGTTTGGGTCCCGCCAAAGGCCCACCCCAAGCTTTGAAGATGGCCACTTGGTTCACCCACGCTTTTAAACGTGTGTCCAAGGCGGACACTTGCAACTCATTTAAGTTGCCTTGCGCGTCACGAACGCTTTGCAAAGCATCGGCCCCTTGCTGGTAACGCAATTGCGCAACCTGCAACGCTTTTTGTGCGTAATAGGTTTTTTCCGTCAGTATTTCGGCATCCGCTTGCCACTGCCTTCTGTTGTTGTATTGCGTGTCCACTTCTGCCAAAGCCTTGAACAAGGTCTCACGAAAATCCATCACAGCAATTTGCAAACTCAGTTGAGCGGTATCCTGCTCGATTCCCAGTCGCTTCCAATCCAACATGGGCAATGACAAGTTCAAGCCCAAAGCTCCCATGGGGTTGGACAAGACGTCCTTCAAGGCGTTGCCACTGCTGTTGAATGATGCCGAGAGGTTTAGTTGAGGATAGCGATTCGTTTTGGCAATGTTGAGTTTGAACAAGGCTTGGTCCAGCGCCATACGGCTGCGCCGCACAGAAGCCAACCGGTCAAGCACTGACGCCACGGGCCAACTCTCTGGCTCAGTCGGGTCTTGTTCAGGTAGCCGGGCTTGCGTCAGATGGAGGCTTTGGGGCGCTTCGTCGAGCAACAGGGCCAAAACCTGAACCACGTTGTCACGCTGAATGTTCAGTACATTTCGGCGCTGAATCGTTTCTTTCAACGCAGTCAATGCCTTGTGTTGTTCACCTTCACGCACTTTGCCCAAACTGAGCTTGAGGCGAACGACCTCCAAACTGGCCTTTGCGTCCTCCACCGCTTGTTCTAGGTAAGGCTTCTTGGCATCGATCATGGCCAAGCTCCAGTACTGTTCGGCCACTTGCGTGGTCAACAACCAGCGCGCTGTTTCCAAATCGGCCTGCGCCATGGCCTGGTCTTGTTTGGCGCTGGCAATGCCTTGCGATATGCGGCCCCACACATCCACCTCATACGAGGCAGACAAGCCCGCATTGGCACTGCGTGTGATGTTGCTACCCGTGTTGGTTTCAACAGTAACGCTCACGCCATTGACCACCGTGGTGGTCGCCCCCCCCATGTCACTCAACGTTCGCTGGGCCGATGTCCCGATGTTGCCACTCACACGTGGCCAAGCATCCAACCCACGACTTTGGGCCTGTAAGCTGGCTTGCTGTAGACGCAACGCACTGCGCACCAAGTCACGGTTACGCACCAGCGCCAGCTCGATCCACGCCGTTAAATCCGGATCCTCAAGCGCCAGCCACCAAGGCTGAGGAGGCGCGCCTGCCTCTGCCTTGTTTTGGCGCTGAGGCTCTGGGGCAGCGTTCCAAGCCATGGGTAAAACTGGCCTTGCCTTGGGCGGCAAAACAGGGGTACTGCTGCAAGCGGCAAGCAACTGCAGCAGTACCAGACTGAACAAAATTAGGCGTGAGCCGCGCGGCGTACGACATGTTGACGGTGCTGACGTGTGATCCATCAATCTCATTCCCGAGCCAAGGCCACGACGGGACTCAACCGTGCGGCCTGTCGCGCAGGCACAAAACCAAAACCAAGCCCCATGGCACTGGACACCGCAAAGGCCAGCCCGACACCCAAGGCAGACATGCCTGCCTGCAAATCGGGTTTGAACAGGTTGATGATGCCAATGGCACCCCAAGACATGAACACCCCCAGCAAACCACCCACACCGCACAACACAATCGCCTCTATTAAAAATTGAATCTGCACATCAGTTGGGCGTGCGCCCACAGCCATGCGAATGCCAATTTCAGCCGTGCGCTCAGACACCGCGACCAGCATCATGTTCATGACTCCCACACCGCCCACCAGCAGCGAAATGCTGGCAATGGCGGCCAACACCAAAGCCATCATCTCCGTAGCCTTACCGACTTGGCGAAACTGATCTTCCTGGTTGAAGACACTGAAGTCCTGTGCCCCATGGCGACGCGTGAGCGTCTGCGTGACCTGCGCTTGCAACGCGCCAGGATCAGTCCCAGGCTTCATGTGAACAAACAATTGCGTCACATCCTTGCTGCCCAGCACCTTCATCACCATCGTGGCATCCGGCACAAAACCAGTCGTTTGCCAGTTTGCGGTCGCATTGTTTGAGGCGGCGACCCCAGAGACGCCCACGACCTGAAAAGGCAACTCCCCGAGCATGAGGGTCTTGCCCAGTGGATCATCACCCCCCACAAAAAATTGGGTGACAGCGTTGGGGTTCAGCACGATCACCTGGTTGCGCATCTGCGCATCCAATGCACTCAGCCCTCGCCCTCGCTGCAATGCATAGCCTTCGAGTGCCATGTCGCCTGGCCTCAAACCCAAAACAGCGAGGTTGTCGCTTCGATTGCCTTGTCTAGCTGTGACATAAGCTTCATATTTGGGTCGTACCGACTGCACTTGGGCAAGCGCGCTCAAAGCCAACACGTCCTCTTCACTGAACGATTTAGCCTGGGCACCGGGTGCCAAACTCGCGTGCCCCATAGAGACCATCAATTTATTGCTAAGAAAGCCTCGCAAAGTCCCCTCCAAAGACGAACGCATCGCTTGGCTTAGGGCAATCACCGCGACCACAGCAGCGATGCCCACAGCAATGCCAAGGGTGCTCAGCAGCGTGCGCAAACGATGTCGCGTCAAAGCCACCCACGCCATGTGTATCGCGTCACGCACCTGCCCTGCTGGCTTCAAGGCACTGATAGTCGGCGCGTCAGATTGAACCGATCGGGCTTGATAAATCGCACGTTGTCGCGCCTCTGGCCAGCCGCTGTCACGAACCACACGCCCATCCTCCAACTCAATGACACGTGGCGCATGCGTCGCCACTGTGGCATCGTGGGTCACGAGAATCACGGTGTGTCCCTGCTGATTGAGCTCCAGCAGCAAAGCCAACATGTCACGGCCACTGCGGCTGTCTAACGCGCCCGTGGGCTCGTCTGCCAGAATAATCTCCCCCCCATTCATCAAAGCTCGCGCAATGCTCACACGCTGCTGCTGCCCGCCCGACAGCTCGTTAGGGCGATGCGTCAAACGATCAGCCAGCCCCAAACGCGACAATAAATCGCGCGCGAGCGCATCACGCACTACCACTGGCATACCAGCATAAATGGCCGGCATAGCCACATTGGCCAAAGCGCTTTGCTCCTTAATTAAGTGGTAACGCTGAAAAATAAAACCAAAACGCTCACGCCGCAAGCGGGCCAAATCATCCAAGCCTAAGGCGTTCACATCCACGCCGTCCACACGCAAAACACCTTGGCTGGGTACGTCCAAACACCCGAGTAAGTTCATCAGGGTCGATTTACCAGATCCAGATGCCCCCATGATGGCAATCATCTCGCCCGCTTGAATGGTCAAATCCACGCCCATCAAGGCATGCACCTCGGCTGCACCTGTGCTGTAAGTACGTCCTACCCCTTTCAACTGAATCAAAGCAGGCGCAATGACATGCGAGGTATTCACTGGGAAGTCACAACCGGGAGGGTCAGTTTGGGTGCCGATAAAGTGTCAACACCCTGAACCGAACGAGGCAGCAGCACCTGTTCACCAAGCTGTAAACCGTCCACAACCTGGACCTGCGTGTTATCACTCAACCCAATTCGAATCCGTCGCTTCTGTGGTGTATGCTGACGCTCAGAAGACACATCTGACACTTGGACAAGGTAAGTGTCGTCAGCGACTTTTTCGCCCAACGCTGCCAAAGGTAGCGTGAGCACCTGCTGGACTTGAGCCACCACAATTTTGACTTGCCCCGTCATTTCGCTCATCAAGGGCCTGTCCGCACTTGTTTCGCCGGTGTTAGGCACATCGAACAACACGTTGTAGAACACCGCATTGTTCAACTTTTCAGGTAAGGGCTGAATCAACCGTATGTTCCCGGTGTGCAACTTCTCGCTGTCCCCCAGCGTGGAGAAAGTTGCTTGTTGCCCTACTCGGACCCTACGAATATCGGCCTCGGACACCTGTGCACGGATTGTCATCACATCGAGCTTGGCCAAAGTCAGCAGCACTGGGCTTTGGTAATTGGCATTAACTGTCTGCCCTTTTTGCACGGCAACAGAGGCCACTTCACCTGCCATTGGTGCACTGACCTGGGTGAAATTGAGCTTCAACACGGCATTGGCCACATCGACTTCTTGCTTGTTTTGTGTCGCAACCAAGCCAGCCAGATCGCGCTGAATTTTGGCCAAATCAGCCTCGGCTTTCTCAAGCTCGGTGGCTGAAGTTGCTTGCCCTTTGAACAATATCTTTTGACGTTGCGCCTCGCGTTCTGCCAAGGAAAGATCAATCTTTTTGGAAGCCAGGGCGGCAGACTGCTGGGCCAGACTAGCCCGAGCTTGGGCCACATCGTTGCGCGCTAAATCTGGGTTAAGGCTCACCAGTAATTGCCCCTCGTTGACCGCATCACCGGGTTGCACATGCAACTTCAAAACCTGACCACTAACCTGAGCGCTCACGTCCACCTTGAGCCTTGGCTGAGCCACACCACTGGCCAACACCACTTGAGAAATATCGGCCAATTCCACCGCCGCACGATTGGCGCCATCCGATATCGGCACGTCCGAGCGCACCCAGTACGCCCCAAACACAACGGCCAACGGTACGAGTAAGAGCAGAATAGAAACAACGGCTCTTTTGGGCAAAGGCAAGCGCCAGCGGTGCATATGACAAGACAAACAAAAAAAGGGTCAAATTGGCATTGATACGCCAATCCGACCCGTGTTTAACAACAAGCGCTTATCCTTATCGGATACCCTTCAGCATGAGCCAACGCGTACAAGCAGACGTGTCATTGAGCCCACTCATCCAGTAGAACTCCCAGTAGTTTTCCTTATGCCACTGCGCATAAATCACTTTTGTAACGTTTTTTGTTGTTGGGTTTACGTCATAGAGACCGCAAAAAATGTTTTGAACGCCGCCATATGCACCGGGCTCCCAATAGCTAGTGCCAAGCAACGCATGGCCATTCCATGTCGTTTGAACAACGCCACCAGCTTGCGCCACGGCAGAATACATAGCCAGCATGGCCAACATGATTGATAAAAAAGTTTTTTTCATGGGTGAGTCCTCTATAGATTTAAATTTTTTGGTATTGCTTTGTGTGGATTGACTGAAACACTCTCTCTGTGACCGCCGAACTGCTTCTGCAGTCAACATGAGGAGAAATTAAATTGTAACTAATGTTTTAATTTAGTAAAAATAAATAATTAAATTTAAATCATTACGAGGGCTGGTCGTTCGCTCATAGACCTCAAAAGCGTAAAAGTTAGCTAAATCAAAGAGTTTGCGTTCATGGCACTTATAAGATGCGCTTCAGATTGACCAATCTTCGTGATCACAATGAGCCAAAGCTTTTTACTTTCTAGAAGTGCTAGGACTTGAATTGGCAAGACTTGCCCTAAAATTAGCACTCGATGGCAGAGAGTGCTAACAGCACCCCCCGCCAGCGCTTACCCGGCGTCCAGCATGTCTGGATGCCTTGCTTTCAACCCCCTTAGTTCCTATTTGGAGATGCAATGAAACTTCGTCCTCTCGGCGACCGCGTGATCGTTAAACGTATCGAAAGCGAAACAAAGACTGCCTCTGGCATCGTCATTCCTGATTCAGCTGCTGAAAAGCCAGATCAAGGTGAAGTCTTGGCTGTTGGCCCAGGCAAAACCAATGACAAAGGCGAGACCAAAGCCCTGAGCGTCAAAGTGGGCGATCGCGTGTTGTTCGGCAAGTACAGCGGCCAAACCGTCAAGGTGGCTGGTGACGAACTGTTGGTCATGAAAGAAGAAGACCTGTTCGCTGTTGTCGAATAAGTTTTCACTGATTCAGAAATTTAAGGAAATATCAAAATGGCAGCAAAAGACGTAATTTTCGGCGGCGAAGCCCGCGCACGCATGGTTGAAGGCGTGAACATTTTGGCCAACGCGGTCAAAGTGACTTTGGGCCCTAAGGG
>CANBWY010000059.1 GCA_947373245.1 Comamonadaceae bacterium | reverse complement strand
GCAGGCCAGTTTGTGTGCCGCGAACAGCGCGTCAAAGCGCCATCGGGCAGCGAACACTTGTTGCAAGTGTTTGTGCGCTCGGGCGACTTGGACAAAACCGAACACGCCATGAACTCACTCATGGCCAGCATCAAGTGGGACGAACAGCGCTTTGGTTTGAGCCTTGACTTGGAACGCTTCATGATCGTCGCCACCAGCGACTTCAACATGGGCGCGATGGAGAACAAGGGCCTCAACATCTTCAACACCAAGTTTGTGTTGGCCAACTCCGCCACCGCCACCGACATGGACTACGCCAACATCGAGAGCGTGGTCGGCCATGAATACTTCCACAACTGGACCGGCAACCGCGTGACTTGCCGCGACTGGTTCCAACTCTCGCTCAAAGAAGGCCTGACCGTTTTCCGCGACCAAGAATTCAGCCAAGACTTGGCGGCTGAAGCTTTGAAAGACAACCCGCTTGGTCACGCGCATGGTTTGTCTGCCACCGCCTCCGCCAGAGCCGTCAAGCGCATCGAAGACGTGCGCTTGCTACGCACCGCGCAGTTCCCAGAAGACGCAGGCCCCATGGCTCACCCCGTGCGCCCTGACAGCTATGTAGAAATCAACAACTTCTACACCGTCACGATTTACGAAAAAGGTGCTGAGGTGGTGCGCATGATGCAAACCCTCACCAGCCGAGAAGGTTTTGCCAAAGGCATGGCCTTGTATTTCGAACGCCACGACGGCCAAGCCGTGACGTGTGACGACTTCGCCCAAGCGATTGCCGATGCCAACCCCGGCTCAGCCCTCGCCAGCCACTTGGCCCAGTTCAAACGTTGGTACACGCAAGCCGGCACACCCCGCGTGCAAGCCGCAGGCGCGTACAACGCCGACACACGCAGCTACACCTTCACACTCAGCCAAAGCTGCCCTCCCAGCCCCGGCCAAGACCACAAAGAACCCTTTGTCATTCCCGTGCAAATGGGCTTGCTGGGTGCCGATGGCCGCGAGGTGTTGCCTAGCCAACTGCTGGTGCTCACCGAAGCCACGCAAAGTTTCGCGTTCACAGACTTGTCGCTGCAAGCGGGCGAAGCGCCCGTGCCATCGCTCTTGCGTGGTTTCAGCGCACCCGTGGTGTTGGAAAAAGATTTCACAGCCAGCCAACTGCTCACCCTCTTGGCGCACGACACCGACCCGTTCAACCAATGGGAAGCCGCGCAACGCCTGTGCCTCAGCGCTGCGCTGGCCGCCGTCCATTCAGACAGCGAACCCACGCACGTGTTGGACGCGGCGCTGGTGCAAGCCCTGCGCACCGTGTTGCGCCACCCGGCGCTCGACGCTGCGTTCAAAGAGCTGGTGCTCACCTTGCCTTCTGAGGCCTACATCGCCGAACAGCTCGACGTGGTGGACCCGCAACGTATCCACGCCGTGCGTGAAGCCATGCGCGCCCAACTCGCCAGCGAGTTGCACGACGACTGGGCTTGGGCCTTTGAGGCTCACAAAGACAACGGCGCTTTCAACCCAGACCCCGTGTCGAGTGGTCGCCGCGCCTTGGGTGGCATGGCGTTGGCCATGCTGTGCTTGGATGCACGCACCACAGGCGATGTGGTGTGGCCCGGCCGCACCCTCCAGTGCTTCAAAGACGCACACAACATGACCGACCGCTTCAATGCCTTGAGCGCCTTGGTCAGCGCAGGCCACGCGCTGGCAGCCGACGCGCTGCAACGCTTCTACCACCTGTTCTCAGGTGAAGCCTTGGTGATGGACAAATGGTTTGCCTTGCAAGCGGGCGCTTGCGACCGTGGCGGCCACGTGTTGCCCTTGGTGCGTCACCTCATGCTGCACCCCGACTTCCACATCAAAAACCCCAACCGCGCACGCAGCCTGATCTTCAGTTTCTGCAGTGCCAACCCAGGCGCCTTCCATCGCAGCGATGCAGGGGGCTATGTGTTTTGGAGTGAACGCGTGTTGGAACTCGACGCCATCAACCCCCAAGTCGCAGCCCGCTTGGCGCGCGCCTTGGACCGTTGGTCCAAGCTGGCTGAGCCCTATCGCACGGCCGCGCATGAAGCCATCAAGCGCATCGCCGCCAAAACTGATTTAAGCAACGATGTGCGCGAGGTTGTCTCGCGTGCCCTTTCAAACTAAGGACTGAGCCATGAGCATTTCGTTAACCCGCTACCTCGTCGAACAACAACGTGCCAAAGGCCGCATTCCCTCTGAGTTGCGCTTGTTGCTAGAAGTCGTGGCGCGCGCTTGCAAAAGTATCAGCCATGCGGTCAACAAAGGCGCCTTGGGCAGCGAGCTGGGCGATGTGATGGGCTCGGCGGGCAGCGAGAACGTGCAAGGCGAAGTGCAAAAGAAACTCGACATCATTGCCAACGATGTGTTGATTGAAGCCAACGAATGGGGCGGCCACTTGGCCGCCATGGCGTCCGAGGAAATGGACAGCATCCACGTCGTGCCCAACCGCTACCCCCAAGGCGAATACCTGTTGATGTTTGACCCACTCGATGGTTCGAGCAACATCGAAGTCAACGTGAGCATTGGCACCATCTTCAGCGTGCTCAAAAAAGTTGACCCCAGCAAAGGCGTGAGCGAAGACGACTTCTTGCAACCCGGTACCCAACAAGTGGCTGCGGGCTACTGCGTGTACGGCCCACAGACCACCTTGGTACTGACCGTGGGTGACGGCGTGGCCATGTTCACCTTGGACCGCGAGCAAGGCTCTTTCGTGCTGACGCAAGAAAACGTCAAAGTCCCCGAAGACACCAAAGAGTTCGCCATCAACATGAGCAATATGCGCCACTGGGACGAGCCCGTGAAGCGCTACATCGACGAATGCTTAGCGGGTGAAGAAGGTCCACGCGGCAAAAACTTCAACATGCGTTGGATCGCCTCTATGGTAGCCGACGTGCACCGCATCCTCACACGCGGTGGCGTGTTCATGTACCCCTGGGACAAGCGCGAACCCGGCAAAGCCGGCAAGCTGCGCCTGATGTACGAAGCCAACCCCATGAGCTGGTTGATCGAACAAGCTGGTGGTGCCTCCACCAACGGTCACCAACGCATCTTAGAAATCCAACCCACGCAACTGCACCAACGTGTGAGCGTGGTGCTGGGTTCTAAGAATGAAGTGGAACGTGTGACGCGTTATCACACAGAAAAATAAACCTTGTCGATCCCGTCATGCGTTCGCTGCTTTGTTCTAGCGTGCCTGCTGATGGGCGCAAGCACATGGGCAATTGCGGATGTGTCAGACCACATCACAGCACGCGCCTATTGGGAAGACACGACCGAACTTGCGAACCTGCAAGAAGCCCAAGCACACGCCTTCACGCCTTATAAAGGCGTTCTAAGTCGTGGCTACACGTCCGCAGCCACTTGGGTGCAACTAGACATCACGCCCCCCAAACAGGCAAAAGCGGATGACAAACTCATCCTGCGAATTCGGCCCATTTATTTGGATGAGGTCACCCTCTTTGACCCCCTCGACACGCGTGGTCAGCTGCGGCAAACGGGCGATCAGATCAACTACAAGTTGGAAGAGTACAAATCGTTGTCACACACGTTTGTCATTCCTGCCGGTAACCGGCCTCGCCAAATTTGGTTGCGTGTCAAAGCGACCAGCACGACCTTGATGCATGTCGAAGCGCTCTCTGTGGAGGACATGCAAATCGACGAGCACAGGTTGCTGCTTGCCTACTATTTCTCGTTGTCACTCATCCTCGTCTTTTTGATTGTGGTGTTGATCAACTGGCTCAACTACCGTGAGTTTTTGTATGCGGTCTTTGTGGTTCGTAACGCTATTTACTTTGTCTACACGGCGGCATTTTTTGGGTTTCACCGCTACCTCTTGGGCGATTGGGTCGACGCCAAATACCTTGACCAAATCTACAACTGGTTGGTCGTCGGCACCACGGCTTTTTCGTTCTGGTTTGAAACACGATTTCTGAGTGAATACGAGCCCCCCTTGTGGGCCAAAAACATTTTCCGCATCATGTTTGCATGGTCAGCTGTCGCAGCCGTCATGCTTGGACTGGGTTTTACAAACTTGGGCCTCAAAGTCAACATGCTGCTCAACTGCGCAGGCATTTTGGTCTTATTGGCATTGGCTTGGATTTTTATTGATGACAACCAATCAGCCACGCCACGCACAGCGTCCTTGCTGAAAAAGAAATTTGTGATCGGCTACTACCTCATCATCACTGCGCTGCTCATGTTCAGCGTCCTGCCCTACTTGGGCAAGATGGCGGGTAGCGAGTTCTCGGCCAACGGTCTTGTCTATTACGCCTTGATCTCTGGTCTAGACATGACCATTTTGATGCAGTTGCGAGCGAACCAACTTCGCAAAGCCAACATCCAAATTACGCAAGATTTACTGCTGTCACACCAACAAGTGAAATTCGAAAAAATTCGCAGAGAAGAACAAAGTCAACTCCTCACCATGCTGATGCATGAGCTCAAAAATCCACTCGCCGTGATTGACTTGGCGCAACAAACCTCGGACGACTCACGAACCAAAGAATACGTCAACCGCAACGTCAGCATCATCCGAAACGTGCTCGACCGATGTTTAAGTGCAGACCGTTTGTCTGACGGCAGACTCACCATCAGCAAACAACGTGTGGACTTGGTTGAGCTCATGGATGACTTGATGGCGCAAGACGCCAACCCCCTGCAACGTGTGCTTCCCACGTACTCAGGCAACGCCACCACCGTGCATACCGACTACGAATGTTTGCGCATCGTGCTGAGCAATCTGATCGACAACGCCAGGCGCTATGGCGATGCAGACCAGCCCATTCAAATCGCGGTGGATGCCAAACGCAACCAGGCTGGTGTGGCAGGTGTGTCCATCACGGTTGCCAACAAACCGGGCCTTGCCTCATGGCCAGATGTGGGCAAGGTGTTTCAAAAATATTACCGAAGCACGGGTGCCAAATCCATCTCAGGCACAGGGCTGGGCTTATTTTTGGTCAGCAGCATTTGCACCTTGCTCGGTGGCACATGCGCGTACACGCCAGACAACACCCATGTGAAGTTCACCGTATGGCTACCCAACAACTGAACCTTGTCGTCGTCGAAGACAACAACGACCTGCGCACCTTGCTGTGCATGGCCTTGCGCAAAGATGGCCATCGCGTCACCCCCCTCTCGTGCGCAGAAGAGCTAGAAGACCAAGCCGGCAGCGACCATGCAGATGCCTTCTTGATCGACATCAACCTGCCCGGTGAAGACGGCCTCAGCTTGGCACAGCGTATTCGCAAAGCACACCCCTTGGTGGGCATCATCATCTTGTCAGCGCGCTCAGCGTTGGACGACAAATTGAATGGGTACGACTGCGGTGCAGACATCTACCTCACCAAACCCGTCTCGTTGCCCGAGCTATCTGCGGCGCTGCGCAGTTTTGCGCGGCGCAGAATTGCCACCCTCAAGCACCTCACCCCCGAAGGCTTGACCCTCAACAAACTCGAACTGCACGGTCAACAAAGCGCGGTGAAGCTCACCACGCAAGAAGCCATCGTCTTAACCGCTTTGGCCAGAGCACCGGCAGGCCGTTTAGAAACATGGCAAATCGCCGACTTGTTGGATGCAGATGTGGACGAATCTTTCAAATCCAGCCTTGCCGTGCGCATGGTGCGATTGCGCAAAAAGCTCACAGATGCGGGGGCTGAGGGCCTGGTGATTGAATCATTGCGAAATATCGGTTATCAATTAGCAATACACATTGAAATCATTTAAAACCAAAGTTACGTTTTGTAGTTTGCGGTAATAAAACAAACCTAGGGTTTTCAACAATTCAGACTGGCTTCGATATGTCTGCTTGAATGACCCATTTCCAATCTCTAAAAAACCATGCGGCGCGACTGACCGCAACCGCCTTGGCAAGCATCACATGCTGCGCGCAAGCGGTGACGCCGCTGCCAGATGCAGGCGCCCTGTTGCGTCAAACGGAGCAAGGCTTACAGCTGCAAACGCCGCCAGCAACCGTTCATCGCCGTGAAGCACCGCCACCCGCGATGGTGCAGCTGGGCCAAGCCACAGTCACCGTGAAACGTTTTGTCTTTGCAGGCAACACCTTGGTCAGCAACGAAGCCTTGCAAGCCTGCGTCGCCAGCTACCTGAACCGTCCGTTGAACTTCAACGCGCTGCAAGCCGCTGCGGCTGCCGTGGCGCAGACCTACCGCGAGGCGGGCTGGCTCGTCACCGCCTATTTGCCAAAACAAGAAATTAGCAGTGGCGAAGTGACCCTTCAAATCATTGAAGCCGTGTTGGGCAAAGTCAGCGTGCAGCCGCCACAACCGCAGCGCGTGCCAGCACAACGCTTGATTCAAATCTTTGAATCACACCAAGCCAAGGGCGCCCCCTTGCAAGCCGATCGCGTGGACCGCGCATTGCTGTTGCTGGATGACTTACCCGGCGTCATGGTGAACGGGAATTTGCAAGCCGGTGACTCGCACAGCGAAACCGACATGGTGCTCAACGTGGTCGACGAACCAGGCATCCAAGGTGATGTCAGCACAGACAACTACGGCACCCCCTCGTTAGGCATTGCACGCGCCAGCCTCAACACCCACCTCAACAGCCCCCTGCGCTGGGGCGACCAGCTGTCACTCAACGCCCTTCAAAGCCAAGGCAGTGCCTACACGCGCTTGGCCTACAGCGTGCCCTTGGGTGACGATGGTTGGCGCGCACAAGCGCGTGGCACACACATGAGCCACCACTTGATTGGCGATTTGGAGGCCACGCAGGGCCATGGCAATGCCCGCACCCACGGTGCAGAACTCAGCTATCCCTTGCAGCGCAGCCAAACCAGCAACCTCAACCTGAGCGTGGGCTACGACATCAAGCAGTATGAAAACTTTGACAGCACAGGCCTCACCTCGCGCTATCAAGCACGTGCGTCTAGCGTGGCCCTGTCGGGCAACCGCATCGACGCCAGTGCAAGCACCAACAACTTCGGGCTCACCTGGGTCAGCGGCAACATCGACTTAAGCGATGCACCCGCAGCCTATACAAGCGGCATCCTCAATGGCGCCAACACAGCAGGCCGCTACAACCGCTGGACGCTTAACCTGAGCCGCCTGCAACCCGTGACGACGAACACCGCTGTGTGGCTGGCTTATGCCGCGCAGTTCGCCGACAAAAACCTCGATTCGTCTGAAAAAATTTACCTCGAAGGACCCACCGGTGTTCGCGCCTATGGCGGTGGTGCCACCGGCTTGGGCGGCAGCGAAGGCCAAACCTTCACCGCCGAGTTGCGCCACAACCTGAATGAAAACTGGCGCCTCACCGAGTTTTATGACTACGCCCGCGCACGCATCAACCTAAACAACCTCAAAGCCGATGGCACAGGCCCCATCACGGATGTGAACAACTTCCAATTGAAAGGCTTTGGTTTCACCCTAGGTTGGCAAAGCGTCAAAGGCATCGACCTCAAAGCCACCACAGCACGGCGCATTGGCAAGAACCCGAACCCCAACGCAACCACCGGGCAAGACCAAGACGGCACCTACAAAAACCCACGTTACTGGCTCAGCGCCACGATGGCCTTTTAACCACAACGCATGAAAGAGCACGCGAGTTTTAACCGTTGCTATCGGCTGCTGTGGTCCGGCACCACAGCGCAATGGAAACCCGTGCCCGAAACCGCCCGCACCGCCAAAAAAGGTGGGCGCGGTAAAGCCGCCAACACCTTGACACTGGCGGGCGTCTTGCCCGGTGTGGCCATGAGCTTGTTTGTCATGTCCAACCTGGCGGCCCAGCCACCGCCTGCCCCACCCACAGCACCTGCGATCACGCAGCTGCCCACGGGCGGCAACGTGGTTGGCGGGCAAGCCACCATCAGCCAAAGCGCCATTGCCACAGCCGCCAACATGGTGGTCAACCAGACCAGCCAACGCGCCATCATTGACTGGCGCAGTTTCAACCTAGGCGCTGCGGCCACGGTGCAGTTTGTGCAGCCCAATGCGCAATCGGTCATCTTGAACCGTGTGTTGGACCCTAACCCCACGCAGGTGTTTGGCCGCATCAACGCCAACGGGCAAGTGTTCTTGACCAACCCGTATGGCGTGTACTTCGCACCCACAGCCACCGTGGACGTGGGTGGCTTGGTAGCGACCACCTACAACATCCGCAATGAAGACTTCATGTCGGGCTTCTACCGCTTTGAGCGCAGTGGCAGTACGGGCAGCGTGGTCAACGAAGGTGCCCTGCGCGCCAACGCCGGCGGCTACATTGCCCTGCTCGCACCTGAGGTGCAAAACAGCGGCTTGGTGCTGGCCCGTGCGGGCACTGTGGCGTTTGCCGCGGGCGAACAAGTCACCCTCACCCTAGCGGATGGCAAAGGCCTGTCGGGCATCACCACCACCGCCTCAGCCATTGCCAGCTTGATTGACAACAGGCTGGCCGTGCAAGCGCCCGACGGACAAATTATTTTGTCTGCCGTGGCACTGAACAAACTGCAAGCGGGCGTCATCAAAAACAGCGGCAGCCTGCAAGCCACCAGCCTGAGCACACGAGGCGGCAAGATTGTGTTGGAGGCCGATGAGATTGAACTCACCGCCACTGCCACCATCGATGTGTCGGGCCGCAGTGGTGGCGGCAATGTGCTGATGGGCGGCGACTGGCAAGGCAGCGGCAGCTTGCGCCAAGCCACCAAAGTAAACATGGCCAACGGTGCCACCATCAACGCCAATGCCACCGACAGCGGTGATGGCGGCAAAGTGGTGCTGTGGAGCAATGTGAGCGATGCCAACAGCACCACCACCGTCGGTGGCAGCATCTATGCCAACGCAGGGCCCAACGGCGGCAACGGTGGACAGATTGAAACCTCGGGGCACCACTTGAATGTGGAGGACGCTCAAGTGTCGACACAGGCACCCCAAGGAAAAATAGGCGAATGGTTGCTGGATCCAGCCAACGTCAACATCGTGAATGGAGGGAACCTTAACTCCACGGAATCAGGTGGCACCTACACCCCCTCTGCGACAGCAAACACGTCCAACATCAGTAACGTCACGTTATCTAACGCTTTGGCCAATACCAGCGTCACCGTCACCACCAGTGGCAGTTCAGCCAACAGCCTAGGCGATATCAACATTGCAGCCAACATCAGCTGGGGCAGCGCCAGCGTGCTCACGCTCAACGCCAACAATAGCATCTTTGGCAACGGCAACATCAGCATAACCGGTGGCGGGAGCGTGGTGTTCAACACCACCAACACGACATCCACTTCGGGTTACTTTGGGGTGATCAGTGGCAATGGCAGTGTCACCAAGCAAGGATTGGGTATCTTCATCCTTTCAAGCAATAACACCTACTCTGGTGGCACAACTGTGTCAGCAGGCACCTTGAAGGATGCCCAGAACAACACAACGGCAACCCTAGACGGCAACGGCGACTACACCTTCAGCTCATCCGGGGTGGGCACAGGCGCGGTCAGGGTATTGGATGGTGGCACGCTAACTTTTGGAGGCAATGTCAACCTCGCAAACTACCTGGAACTTCAAGGCGCAGGGGCCAGTGGCCAAACGGGTGCGTTGGCTCTTGGAATGAATACTGTGGTGTACGGCAAGACCTTGCTTAAGGCCAGTGGCACTGTGATTGGAGGTGGCGCAGCAGCAACGGAAGGAAGAATCTCAGGAGATATTTTGGACGGAGGGCTGGGGCTAGGTCTGACGCTGAATTCTTCCGCAGGAAGTGTGTCACTTTATGACTCGAAGTCCTACTTTGGCACGACCAAGATTTTCGGTACCTCGTCTCTCAATACATCAAGCAACGCGACCAGCGCCACCTTCAATACGTCTTTCGACATCAGCAGTGGCGGCGTGCTCCAAGTCAGCACCCCCATGGCAACTGGAATTGATATCAACATTACTGGGGACATCAACGGCGCCGGTAATTTAACGTTGGCGCGTTCTTCAGTTTCCACGCAGACTACGCTGACCTTGATGGGCAAACTGAACCTCACTGGAACCACCAACGTTACAAACGCAAGTCTCGTACTGAAAAATAACAGCAATTACACGATTGCTAGCCAACTCACTGGCATTGGCAACGTGACGCAAGCAGGCTCAGGTAACCTCACGCTCACCGCCAATAGCACAGGGTTTACTGGCAATCTGAGCATCAATGCAGGTGGCACTGTCACCCTTGGCGATGGCAGCACCAGTGGCATCGTCAATGCCAACATTGCCAACAACGGGTCGTTAAATTTCAACCGCACCACCAACGTGACTGCCCCTGGCGTGATCAGCGGGACCGGCCCCTTGAACAAGCTCGGAACGAACGTGCTCAACCTGTCTGGCAACAACACCTTCACCGGCAACATCACGGTAGGTGCAGGCACGCTCAAAGCGGGCTTTGCAGGCTCTAGTACCTACGGCGCATTTGGCAACCAAACCAACATCACCCTGACCGACTTGTCGGGCGTGGGGCTTGATATCAGCGGCTTCAGCACCGCGATTGGTTCGCTCACCGGCGGCACCAACAACACCTTGAACTTGGGAGCGTCCAGCTTATCGACGGGTCTCAACGGCCTATCGACCACGTATGCAGGCAAGGTGCTGGGTTCAGGCACGTTATCGAAGTCGGGCGCGGGTACCTTCAACCTGTCGGGCAACAGCAGCAGCTTTACGGGCGGTCTCGTTGTTTCTGCTGGCAGCTTGGTGCTGACCAACACCACCGTGATTGGCAGTGGAACGCAGTTGATCAACGTCAGCGGTTCGACTGGCATGCTGGAGTTGCAAAACATCTCCAACTTCAGCAATCCAGTCTACCTCAACGCTTCGGGCGCGACATTAAACATCAGCGATGGCAATACCACCATGGTTGGCAATCTGACGTTTGGTGTTTCGGGCAATATCAGTATTGGGCCAAACAGCAGCCTAACCACTACTGGCAACCTCAACGCAAGCAGTTATGCAGTCAGTAAATACGGTTTGGGAACTTGGATCGTGGCGGAACCCACAGTCAGTACGCCCACACAATCCATCGCATTACTGAATGTCAACGCAGGTCGCATGGAACTTAATTCCACCAAATGGAAACTTGGTGGGAGCACACACACCATTGCAGCCAATGCCACATTGAGTTTTGGAGCATTCAGCAACACCAGCTATGTCCTTGGGAGCAATAGCGGAGGAGGAAACATCACTGACAACGGACTGTTGCAGATTGCGCCAACCTCAACATCTGCCAGCGACTTTTATGCCAACGTTTCCGGCACGGGCTCAGTTGAATACAAGGGAACAGGGCAGACCAACGTTACAGGAACACAGTTCTATAACGGCACCACCACCATTTTTCCAAACGCCTCCGTGAGGGTAAATGATTTGAATTCCCATCTTGGCAATATCAGCCAAGCCCTCATCAACAACGGCGACCTGACGATCACGTCTGGCAACAGCCAAGATTGGGTCCAGAGCATCACCGGGTCTGGCAATGTGACCTTCGACGCAGCCGACACTATTGGCTTTGTCGTTGTACGCCCCCTTGGCATGAAAGCTGCCAACTCTTACACCGGAACCACCACCTTAACGAATAGGGTTCAACTAAATTTAGGTGGCCAAACCAGTTGCACTACAAATGCAAGCTTGGGCACAGGGGATATCATTTTTCAAGGCACCAATTCAACCCTGTACATCACACGTACCAGCGACATCACGCTGACCAACAACATGTCTGGCCTAGGCAAAATCAGCCTCAACCGCGCCAATGTCACCACCACCCTCGCGGGCAATGTCAACATCGGTGGCAACATCACCATGAACGGCAGCAACACGACCTTGGTCATTGCCCCCACCGGCAGCCTGGGGGCCAACGGTGTGTTTGCCAGTTCCATCATCTTCAACACAAGCAACACCACGCTGGAATATGCCAGTGCCTCGGATGTATGCATCACCGGCAATCTGAGCGGCGGCTATGGCAGTCTGCGCAAAACCACCTCCAACAGCGACCTGACTCTCACTGGTAACAACAACATCAATGGCGGCGTCTGGATTGAGGCGGGCGCGGTGTATGCCTTGGGTACCAACACGAGCAGCGGCCAACTGGGCTCAGGCAATATCAGCAACAACGCCACCTTGGTGTTCAACCACACGGATACCGGCAACCTGAGCTTGGGCAGTCTAGCGGGCAACATCACCGGTACGGGCAACGTCACGTTCATCAGCGTGGGCAATATCAGCATCGACAAAACGATCAATCTTTCAGGCACCAACAGCTTGATCAAAATTCAGTCCAACGGCAACGTGACGATGAACAGCAGCCTGACCTCTTCGGGCAGCAACGGCAAAATTATTTTGGCGGCAGGGGCCGCCACGGCTGCGGGTAACGCCACTGGCGGGCAAATTGCCATCAACAACACGGTCAACGTGACCTTGAACAACAGTGGCTCGCTGGTGATGTTCCAAGGCAACAACTCTGCCAACCTCACCGCCACGATGGATGCACGTGTGATGGGTGCCAACACCACCAACGTGCCAAAGTACAAAACCTACAACGCCAGCCTGGGCAACGTGACCAGTGCCGTCACGGGCACACGCAATTACTTCTACCGCGTGCAGCCCACAGCCACGGTCAATGGTGGCACGGTCACTGCCACCAAAGTGTACGACGGCACCACCACCGCCAACCCCAGTTACACAGGGGGTGGTTCGGTGACAGGGGTTGATGGCGACACACTCACAGGCTGCGTCACCGGGGCCAGCTACAACACATCGAGTGCGGGCAACAAGTCGCTCACGTACAACGTGGCTTTGGCGTCAAACAATTCAGCATGGGTGGTGACGGGTTATGCGGGCACGGTCAACCCGACCTCCACGGTGGCCAACATCACACAGGCACCGCTGGTCATTCAAGCCAATGACGCAGCTGACTTTGTCACGCTGTCTGCCGCATCGGGCGCGTTTGCAGGGGTGAGCTACAGCGGTTTTGTCAACAACGAAAACACCACCACGGCAGGGCTGACCGGCACGTTGAATATTTCGCGTCCAGCGGGCAATTCGGCGGGTACCTATGCGTT
>CANBWY010000058.1 GCA_947373245.1 Comamonadaceae bacterium | reverse complement strand
GAATACGGCGGCTACGCCCAAGGCGCGCAGATGCGCGACTTCGTCTTCATCGACGACGTGGTGGCGGTGAACCTGTGGTTCTTGGACAACCCAGACAAATCAGGCATCTTCAACCTCGGCTCTGGCCGGGCACAGCCCTTCAACGATGTGGCCCTGTCAGTGGTCAACGCCATGCGCGCCAAAAAAGGCGAAGCCGCCCTCGACTTGGCTGGTGCAGCACAAGCCGGCTTGATTGAATACGTGCCCTTCCCCGATGCGCTGCGCGGCAAGTACCAGTGCTACACACAAGCCGATTTGACGAATCTGCGCGCCAGCGGTTGCGACCATGCGTTCGCCGATGTGCAAAGCGGTGTCACGCAGTACATGGCCAACTTGAGCCAGTGAGGTGTTCAAAGTGGCGAGGTCTTGGGCACTGAGCTGCTGCATCGCAGCGCTGGGCATCAGCCATGCAGCGCTTGCCCTAGACATCAACCAAGCCACCGAAGCCGAACTCGACAGCTTCAAAGGCATGGGGCCCTCGCTCAGCGCGAAGGTGCTGCACGCACGTGCCCAAGCGCCTTTTCAAAATTGGCAGGACCTGAGGCAACGTGTCTCGGGCATGGGCAAACTCAAGCTGCAACAGTTCTCAGAACAAGGCTTGACGGTGAATGGTCAAGCACTCGTTGCCAAGCATTAAACAAGTCTTTGTGTTGGTACCATCCCACGTTGGCAAAAAAGGAGACACGTCGTGTTCACACTACTTAAAGTTGCATTAGCCATTGACAACATCAGTGAAAAATTAGGACGCGTTGCGGCCTTTTGCGTATTGGCTGCCGCGGTCATTTCTGCGGGCAATGCATTCATTCGCTACGGCTTTGATGTCAGCTCGAACGGCTGGCTTGAAATTCAGTGGTACTTGTTCGCCACGACGGTGATGTTGGGTGCACCCTTGGTGCTCAAACTCAACGAACACGTGCGCGTGGACTTGCTCTACGGCAAGCTCAGAGGCAAGGGCCCGGTCTATGTCGATTTGTTTGGCTTGGTTTTGTTCTTGCTGCCGGTCATGGGCGTGTTGGCTTGGTTGAGCTTCCCGCTCTTCGTCAAGATGCTGCTCACCGGCGAAATGTCAAGCAATGCAGGCGGCTTGATCCGCTGGCCCGCCATGCTCCTTCTCCCCTTAGGCTTTGGCTGGATGTTCCTGCAAGGTTTGAGCGAAATCATCAAGCGCGTGGCTTACTTGCAAGGCAAGTTCGAAATGAACACGCACTACGAAAAGCCCGTGCAATAAGGACCCACCACCATGGAAATGCAAAACTTCGCACCCATCATGTTCGGCGGCCTTGTGCTGACGATGTTGATTGGCTTCCCCGTCGCGTTCTCGCTCGCGTTTTTGGGCTTGGCTTGTGGCCTTTTTGCCATCAGCATGGACTGGTTCCCCGTGAGCTTCATGTCCAACTTGCCGTTGAACATTTTTGGCATTCTCAGCAACGACTTGTTGCTGGCCATTCCCTTCTTCACCTTCATGGGGGCCATTCTTGAAAAATGTGGCCTTGCCGAAGACATGCTCGATTCGATGGGCCAATTGTTTGGCACCGTCAAAGGCGGCTTGGGCTACTCCGTCATCATCGTGGGCTTCATCTTGGGCGCGATCACAGGCACCGTGGCAGGTCAGGTGATTGCCATGGCGTTGATCTCACTGCCTGTGATGATTCGCTACGGCTACAACATGCGGTACGCCACGGGCGTGCTGGCGGCCTCGGGCACCATCACGCAACTGGTGCCCCCCTCATTGGTATTGGTGGTGATGGCGGACCAACTCGGCCGCTCTGTGGGCGATATGTACAAAGGCGCTTGGGGCCCGTCGATTCTGCAAGTGACGATCTTTGCGCTTTACACCTTTGGTTTGGGCATCGTCAAACCCCATCATGTGCCCGGCATCCCCAAATCGGCGCGCACCTTGAATGGTCCTGCGTTGTGGGCCAAGTGCTTGCGCGGCATCGTGCCTTCCGCCTTCTTGATCTTTGCCGTGTTGGGCTCGATGGGCGGGCTGCCCGGCATCAACACCGCCATTGCCACCCCCACCGAAGCCGGTGCCATGGGTTGCGTCGGGGCCTTGGTCTTGGCCGCCATGCACAACCGCTTGGACAAAGCCTTGATTTGGGAAGCCATGCACAGCACCATGCGCCTGACCGCCATGGTGGTATTCATCTTGATTGGCTCACGCGTTTTCTCGATGGTGTTCCAAGGCGTAGACGGTGCGAAGTGGGTCGAACATTTGCTCACTGGGTTACCCGGCGGTCAAGTCGGGTTCTTGGTGGTGGTCAACATCTTCATCTTCTTCTTGGCCTTTTTCCTCGACTTCTTTGAAATCGCTTTCATCATCTTGCCCATGCTCGGACCCGTCGCCGACAAAATGGGCATCGACATGGTGTGGTTTGGCGTGCTACTGTGCGTGAACATGCAAACCAGCTTCATGCATCCGCCCTTCGGCTTCGCGCTGTTTTACCTGCGCGGCATTGCCGATACGCTGTTCAAAGAAGGCCGCATTGAAAAACCCGTCAAGTCCAACGACATTTACATGGGCGCCATTCCTTGGGTGATCATGCAATTGATCTTGGTGGTGATCGTGATCTTTGTGCCAGAGACGGTGACCATGTTCTTAGACAAAGAAGAAAAGGTAGATCTAGACAAGGTGGTGATTGAAATGCCAACCGAACAAGAGACACCCGAAGTCGAGCTCAAACTCGATGGCACCAAGCCCGCCGCTGGCGAAAGCGAAGCAGCAGGTGCCGAGCAAAAACGCATGGAAGACTTGTTCAAAAAATAAACGCATCTCCTTGCGAGGCGCCCCTCCGGCTAGCCCGAGAGGGGCTTTTTCTTGTCAGAACCAAAAACTATGCCCACACGCGAAACGACACCCCGCCCAACACCGCCAACATCACCAACACTTGGCCCGCAGCCTTTTGTCTTTCACCCCACCCAAGCCGTGCACGAAGGCCCCGCCTTCTCGCGCTGGTTTCAAGCGCTCACATGGACCACGTTGTTGGGTTCGGGCTACTGGCTGCTGCGCTTGTGGCAACAAGGCAAATTTGGCGGCGACACCGGCTTCAACGGCTTACGTGCAGCGGGTTGGTTTGTCTTGGGCTGGGTTTTGCTTGCTTGGACGACTTGGCACGTCATGCGCAGCCGCGCGCGTCTAGATGCGCATGGCATTCACCAAACGTGGATATGGGACAAGCACATGCCCTATGACGAACTGGCGTACGCCAAACTGATTCGCATCCGTGGGCTGGAGTGGTTCATGGCCCCACGTTTTTATGTGCGTTCTTTGATGGGTAAATTTGCCGTTTTTTACGTCAGCGACCGCGCAGTGCAACAAGAGTGCGAACGCCTGAGCGAGGAACTCGCAGCTTTCCGACAGTTTTAAAAACCACCCCATTCAGTTCGCACCCGCATAAAAAAACCGCGCCGTAGCGCGGTTTTTCGTTGGCAAAAGCCAGGCGCTGAATTACAGCTTTTGCTTTTGCATGAACTGGTCAAATTTCGCTTCTGTGAACTGGAACCACAAGTTCTGTTCAGCGCGGAATTTGCTGAGATCGGTGTAGACCTTTTTCCAGTTGGGGTTGCGTTCCGAGATTTCGTCGTAAAAAGCCATGGCTTCTTTGAACGCTGCGGCCATCACGTCTTTGGGGAACTCGCGCAACTTGGTACCTGAACCCACCAGCTGCTTCAATGCGCCGGGGTTGCGTGCGTCGTACTTGGCTTGCATGTCGGAATGCGCTTGTGCCGCAGCCGCTTCAACAATCGCTTTGTACTCTGGCGACAGCGCGTTGAAAGCTTTGTCGTTGATGAAGAAATCGACCTGTGGGCCACCTTCCCAGAAGCCTGGGTAGTAGTAGAAGGGTGCCACTTTGCTGAAGCCCAATTTCAGATCGTCATAAGGGCCAATCCACTCGGCTGAGTCGATGGTGCCTTTTTCCAAAGCGGGGTAAATGTCGCCGCCAGGGATGTTTTGTGGCACAGCGCCCAAACGCTCCATCACCTTACCGCCGAAGCCACCAATGCGGAACTTCAAGCCTTTGATGTCTGCGAGTGATTTGATTTCTTTACGGAACCAGCCGCCCATTTGTGCGCCTGTGTTGCCGCCTGGGAAGCTGATGATGTTGTACTTGGCGTAGAACTCGCGCATCAGCTTCAAGCCGTTGCCTTCATACATCCAAGATGTCATTTGACGGCTGTTCAAACCGAAAGGAATGCCTGTGCCCATGGCAAAGGTTTCGTCTTTGCCAAAGTAGTAGTACGCGCAGGTGTGGCCCATTTCCACAGAACCTTGCTGCACACCGTCCACGATGCCCAAAGCAGGCATGATTTCACCGGCTGCATGAACCGAGACTTCAAACTTACCACCCGACATGGCTTTGACAGCCTTGGCGAAGGTGTCAGCAGCGCCGTGAATGGTGTCGAGCGACTTAGGAAAGCTCGAAGCCATGCGCCAGCGAATTGCTGCTTGTGCATGCACTGCGGGGGCTGCACCGGCAGCCAAGACACCTGCAATACCTGCGTTTTTAATAACGGAACGACGGTCCATGAAAGACTCCCAAGAGTTGTTAAAACGAATCCTGTTTAGCGGCACTTAAAAAAGTACAAAGCTTCAGCGATGGGGGATTGTATGCATTCACACAAGCAACCAAATCGTCTGACGGCACGGGTTTACCCCTGAAACAAAGCCCCAAAACGCTTGTCGATCGAGGCTTGAATGCCCGCGGCATCCAGCCCCAACTCAGCCAACAATTTGACCGGATCGCCATGCTCGGTAAACACATCACCAATGCCCAACGCCAACACAGGTCTGGGTTGCTGCAAGTCCTGCAAAGCCTCAAGCACTGCGGAGCCCGCACCGCCCATGACGGCCCCCTCTTCCACCGTGACCAAAGCATCGTGTGTGGCCGCGATCTTGGCCAACAACTCCGTGTCCAGCGGCTTGGCCCAGCGCATGTTTACCACCGTCGCATTCAGTGCTTCACCCGCTTGCAACGCGGGGTACAGCAGCGTGCCAAACGCGAGGATGGCAATGCGCTTGCCTTCGCGGCGCACTTCACCTTTGCCAAAGGGCAAGGCTTGCAAACCCGGCTGCACAGGCACGCCTGCGCCAGCACCGCGTGGGTAACGCACGGCCACGCAGTGGTCTTGGTTGTAGGCCGTGGTCAACAACTGACGGCATTCGTTTTCATCGGCGGGACAAGCAATGCTGACGTTGGGAATGCAACGCATAAACGGGATGTCATACAAGCCCGCATGGGTGGCGCCGTCGGCCCCGACGATGCCTGCGCGATCGAGCGCCAGCACCATGGGCAACTTTTGCAAAGCGACGTCGTGAATCACTTGGTCATACGCACGCTGCAAGAAGGTCGAATAAATCGCCACCACGGGCTTGAGCCCCTCGCAGGCCAAGCCTGCGGCAAACGTGACGGCGTGTTGCTCGGCAATGCCTACGTCATGGTAACGCTCAGGAAAGCGCTGGTGAAACGCCAGCATGCCCGAACCTTCGCGCATGGCGGGCGTGATGCCCACCAGCAGTGGGTCGTGCTCGGCCATGTCGCACAGCCATTGGCCAAACACTTGGGTGAAGGTGGTTTTGCCCGCTGCCGCAGGCACCAAACCCACAGCGGGGTCAAACTTGCCAGGGCCGTGGTAGGCCACAGGGTCGGCCTCGGCCAGTTTGTAGCCTTGGCCTTTTTTGGTCACCACGTGTAAGAACTGTGGGCCCTCCAAGTGCTTGATGTTCTCAAGCGTGGGAATGAGCGACTCCAAGTCGTGCCCATCAATCGGGCCGATGTAGTTGAAGCCAAATTTTTCAAACAAGGTGGCGGGCACCACCATGCCTTTGGCGTGCTCTTCAAAGCGCTTGGCCAGCTCAAACAAAGGCGGCGCGCCCTTGAGCACCTGCTTGCCCACCTCTTTGGCTGCCGAGTAAAACTTGCCGCTCATCAACTGCGCCAAGTAGCGATTCAGCGCCCCCACGGGCGGGCTGATGGACATGTCGTTGTCGTTCAAGATGACCAGCAACTTAGACGTGGATACGCCACCGTTGTTGAGCGCTTCAAAGGCCATGCCCGCGGTCATTGCACCGTCGCCAATCACGGCAATGGCGTGGCGTTGCTCGCCTTTTTGCTGGGCCGCAATGGCCATGCCCAAAGCGGCTGAAATGCTGGTGGACGAATGGGCGGTGCCAAAAGCGTCGTACTCGCTTTCGTCACGGCGCGGAAAACCGCTCAGGCCATGACGTTGGCGCAGCGTGCCCATTTGGTCACGGCGGCCCGTCAAAATTTTGTGCGGATACGTTTGGTGGCCCACGTCCCACACGATGCGGTCGTGCGGGGTGTTGAACACATAGTGCAGGGCTACCGTTAACTCGACCGTGCCGAGGTTGGAGCTGAGGTGGCCGCCGGTTTTGGCCACGCTTTGAATCAGGTACGAGCGCAACTCATCGGCCAACGCAGGCAACTGGTGGCGCGGCAAAGCCCGCAGGTCGGCGGGCGAGTTGATGGTTTGCAACAAATTAGGCATGTGTGTTCAAGTGTTCCGGTTCACCACGCGCTCGGCCAAAGCGGCCAGCGTCTGGGTGTGCGTCAGGCCGGTGCTGTGCAAGGCGTCTAAGGCCTCACGCAACAAGGACTGCGCATAAGACTTTGCCTCTTCCAAACCCAACAGCGACACATAGGTGGGTTTGTCGTTTGCGGCGTCTTTGCCTGCAGTTTTACCAAGCGTGGCTGAATCGGCGATGACATCCAAAATATCGTCCACCACTTGAAAGGCTAAACCCAAAGCTTGGCCATAGCGTTGCAAACCGATCCATACTTGCTGAGTCGCAGCGCCGCAAGCGGCCCCCATCATCACGCTGCCTTCTAGCAAGGCCCCCGTTTTCAAGCGATGCATGTGACGCAGTTGGTCTTCGGTTAAAGCCCGACCCACACTGGCCAAGTCAATCGCTTGACCGCCCGCCATGCCAGCGTGCCCAGCAGCGGCGGCCAGCAAACGGCACAACCGCGCCTGCACACCGTCAGGAATGGTGGTGTCCGCAGGTGTGAGTAACGCAAACGCCAAAGCCTGTAGGGCATCGCCCGCCAACAGAGCCTGCGCCTCACCAAACTGCACATGCACCGTAGGCTTGCCACGGCGCAACACATCGTTGTCCATGCAAGGCATGTCGTCGTGGACCAGCGAGTAGGCGTGAATCAACTCAACGGCACAGGCCGCACGCAAAGCGGCTTCGTCGAGTGCGGCATCTGTTGTGCCGTGGGCGACGGCCTCACGTGCAGCCAACACCAGCAAGGGACGCAAACGCTTGCCACCATCGAGCACGGCGTAGCGCATGGCTTCGCCCAAGCCTGCGGGTGCTTCGGGACTGATCCAACGAGACAACGCGTTTTCTACGACAACCAAACCGTGGTCGCTCCATTGGTCCAATTCAGCAGGCGTCATTGAAGCGTTCACGTGGGTGTCCAAGATTTCAAAGCACCGTTGTCCAATACCTTGATTTGCTGCTCCACGGCGTCCAACTGGGCGCGGCAGTAACCCAAAAGCTCTGCACCACGTTGGTAGCCCGACAACAAATCGGCCAAGGGCAACTGCCCCGACTCCATTTGCTGCACCAAGCTCTCCAGCTCTTTCAATGCCGCCTCATAGTTGGCAGGCGCAGCGCCTGCGCCGCTTGGGTTGGTTTTGGACTTGGGCATGGTGTTGCGAATGGCCGTTTTGAAGGTGGGACAAATAGCCCGCTATTTTAGGGCGGTCCAAGGGCAAAGTTTGCCCCCTTGGGTACAATAGGACTCCTTCAATCGCCCTTCGGGCCGATTTATTTTTTTTCACTTCTCTCCCTGTGGGGAGTCTTTAGGTCAGGTCACCCATGTCTGATTTAAGTCTTCGACTGCAGCAGGCGCAAGCCCAACTACCAGTTACCAGTTACTTTGACGAGGCGCTTTTTCAGCGCGAACTGAAGACCATCTTTCAGCAAGGGCCCCGTTATGTGGGCCATCAGCTTGCCGTGCCCAATGTGGGCGACTACTACGCTTTGCCGCACGAAGGCGAAGGGCGCGCGCTTGTGCGCTCGGCCCAAGGCGTCGAGTTGGTGTCCAACGTGTGCCGCCACCGTCAAGCGGTGATGCTCAAGGGCCGTGGCTCACTCCACACCCAAGCCCCCGGCTCTGCGGGTGGCAACATCGTCTGTCCTTTGCACCGCTGGACCTATGCCCCTACTGGCGAATTGCTAGGTGCCCCCCACTTCTCGCACGACCCTTGCCTCAATCTCAACAACTACAAGTTGCGCGAGTGGAATGGCCTGCTGTTTGAAGACAACGGCGTGAACATTGAAGCTGATCTAGCCAACATGGGCCCGCGCGCTGCTTTGGACTTCACTGGCTTTGCCCTTGACCGCGTGGAACTGCACGAATGCAACTACAACTGGAAGACCTTCATTGAGGTCTACCTTGAGGACTACCACGTCGGCCCCTTCCACCCGGGCTTAGGCCAGTTCGTCACCTGTGACGACTTGAGCTGGGAGTTCAAAGAGAACTACTCGGTGCAAACCGTGGGCGTGTCAGACGGCTTTGGCAAACCCGGTTCGCCCACTTACCAAACGTGGCACGACATGCTGCTGAAGTACCGCAACGGCGAGCTGCCCGAACGCGGTGCGATTTGGCTCACCTATTACCCCCACATCATGGTCGAGTGGTACCCACATGTGCTGACGGTCTCGACTCTGCACCCACTCAGCCCACACAAAACGCTGAACATGGTGGAGTTCTACTACCCCGAAGAAATCGTCGCCTTCGAGCGCGAGTTTGTCGAAGCCCAACAAGCCGCCTACATGGAAACGTGTATTGAGGACGACGAAATTGCAGAGCGCATGGACGCCGGCCGCAAGGCCCTGATGCAACGCGGTGACAACGAAGTTGGCCCCTACCAAAGCCCGATGGAAGACGGCATGCAGCACTTCCACGAGTGGTACCGCGGCAAGCTCAACGTCGCACAACCGTAAAAGCGCCCATGCAAGCCCTGTGGATGCTGCTAGGCGCTGCCTTCTTTGCCACCATGGGGGTTTGTGTCAAGTTCGGTTCGCAGCATTTCAACTCGGCCGAGTTGGTGTTTTACCGTGGCGTGGTGGGGATGGTGTTTTTAGCCTTCATTGCGCGACAAAAAAGAGTGTCGTTGCTCACCCAATACCCGGGCATGCACATCTGGCGCTCCACCATTGGCGTGCTGTCGCTCAGCGCTTGGTTTTATGCGATTGCCAACCTGCCACTGGCCACTGCCATGACGCTCAACTACATGAGCAGCGTCTGGATTGCCGCTTTCTTAGTGGGCGGCGCGCTGATCAACTGGAACCCACACGACGGACGCAGTGCTTGGTCGCAAGGCCCACTCGCGCTGAGCGTGATGGCAGGCTTTGCCGGCGTGGTGATGATGCTGCGCCCCACCGTGGAACAGAATCAAATTTTTGCAGGGCTCATTGGCTTGATGTCGGGCTTTGCCGCCGCCTTTGCCTACATGCAGGTCATGGCACTGGGTCGCATGGGCGAGCCAGAAACGCGCACCGTGTTTTACTTTGCCATTGGTACCACTGTGGCGGGCCTCATCGGCATGGGCTTTGCGGGCGTGTCTGAATGGCACTGGCAACACGCGGTGTGGCTGTTGCCAGTGGGCATCTTCGCGTCGCTGGGCCAACTGTGCATGACCCGCGCTTACAGCCAAGGCGCCACCCTGGTGGTGGCCAACTTGCAATACTCAGGCATCGTGTTTGCCGCGCTCTACAGCTTGCTGCTGTTTGGCGACGACATTCCGCTCATAGGATGGGCTGGCATGGCCCTCATCGTGACCAGTGGTATGAGCGCCACCTTGCTTCGTACTCGCGCTGCGCCCAATGCACCTGCTGAAGAACATTAAAACCACACCTCGCATTTGAAGTCTTGAAGGAAACCCCCATGTTCACAACGCTCATTTCTGTTGCGCAACTCCAAACCTTGCAGGCCAGCGGCGCACCGCTCTTGGTGTTTGATTGCACCTTCGATTTGATGAACCCCGCTGCGGGCCACGCCCAATATGTGGCGCAACACATCGCAGGCGCACTGCATGCCGATCTCGACAAGCACTTGGCCACACATGACGCAACCCAACGTGTGAACGGGGGCCGTCACCCACTACCCAAACGCGAACTGTTTGCTGCCTGGTTGCAAAGCGTGGGCCTGAACCACGACACACAAGTGGTGGTGTATGACCGCAATGGCATGAACTACTGTGGTCGCTTATGGTGGATGCTCAAGTGGTGTGGCCACGACGCCGTGGCGGTATTGGATGGTGGCTTGCAGGCTTGGGTGGCGATGGGCGGTGCTGTGTCATCGGGCGAAGAAGCGGCTCGGGGAGCGGGCAACTTTGCGTTGCGCGAGGCACTGGTGCAGTTGGTAGACACCGCCACCGTTTCTGAACATCTGAACGATGGCACTCAAACCATCATCGACGCACGCGGTGCACCGCGCTATCGCGGCGAAGTGGAACCACTTGACCCAGTGGCGGGCCACATTCCGGCTGCGCTCAATCGCCCCTTCAACACCAACCTCAACGCACAAGGCTTCTTCAAAAGCGCCACTGAGTTGCGTGCTGAATTTGCGGCCTTGCTGGGCGACGCCCAACCCCAAACCGTGGTGCATCACTGCGGCAGTGGCGTGAGCGCCGTGCCCAATGTGTTGGCCATGGAAGTGGCAGGTCTAGGCCGCACTGCACTCTATGCAGGAAGCTGGAGCGAGTGGTGCAACACGCCCGGCCTGCCCTGCGAAAAATCTTGAATTAGTGCTGCGCCCACTCGCCCAAGGTGGCGACCAAGGCAATGCCCGCAAAAAGCCAAGCCACTTGCGCAGCAGTTTCGCGAGGGCTTAACCGCTTTTGCAGCTGAGGAATCAAGTCGGCCAACGCCACATAAATAAAGCTACTGGCGGCCACCACCAAGAAGAATGGCAAGTACTCTTCTAAGGCACCCACAAGCAAATAACCCACCAAACCGCCAATGGCCGTCACGCCTCCGGCCAGCGATAACTTGAGCAACGCGACGCGCGGGTTGCTCAACGTTTGGCGCAACACCACCAAGTCGCCCACGTGGTGCGGCACTTCATGGGCCAGCACCGCCAAAGAGGTCGCCACGCCCAAACGAGGATCGGCCATAAATGCCGCGGCAATCAAGATGCCATCGCCAAAGGCATGCACGCTATCACCCAGCAACACAGCCCAACCGCCGCTCAAGTGCGTGTGCGCGTGGTCAGCTTGATCTGCGTGGTGTGCGTGTCCGCCATGGTCATGCGGATGATCGTGCGGGTGGTCGTGCCCATGCTCATGCCCGTGGTGCCAAAGCTCCGCTTTGTCGAGCAAAAAGAAGAACACCAAGCCCACCAACAAAGCAGCAAAAAGCGATTGCGCTGAAACCCCAGCCGACACCGCGTGTTCAAACGCCTCAGGCAGCAAGCGCGTGAACGCCGTAGCCAGCAAAGCGCCAGCAGCGAGGCTGAGTAAATGTTGGGTGTATCGCGACAGCAGCGCATAAGCCAGCAACGCGGCTAACCACACACTGCCCATGCCAGCGACTAAGGTGCCGACAAGAATTGAAATCAAGGTCATGGCTGAATTATCAATGCGCTTCGTCCCAATTAGCGCCCACCCCCACCTCAGCCAACAAAGGCACTTTCAGCTGCGCCACTTCAGCCATCAGGCGCGGTACTTCGGTGCGTAGCCATTCCACTTCTGACTCGGGTACTTCAAACACCAATTCATCGTGCACTTGCATGATGACTTTGGTTTGACGCTGTTGTTGGTCAATGGCTTTTTGCACGGCCACCATGCTCAGCTTGATGAGGTCAGCGGCTGTGCCTTGCATGGGCGCGTTGATGGCAGCGCGTTCTGCCCCCGCGCGGCGTGGGCCGTTGGGGCTGTTGATTTCGGGCAAGTACAGGCGGCGACCAAACACCGTCTCTACATAGCCTTGTGCTTTGGCTTGTTCGCGTGTGTCATCCATGTAGCGCTTGACGCCCGCGAAGCGCTCGAAGTAACGGGTGATGTAGTTTTTGGCCGCGCTGTTGTCGATGCCCAGTGCCTTGGCCAAGCCAAAGGCGCTCATGCCGTAGATGAGACCGAAGTTAATCACCTTGGCATAGCGGCGTTGCTCGGTGCTCACTTGGTCAACCGTCACACCAAACACTTCGGCCGCCGTGGCTTTGTGCACGTCTAGGCCTTCGTGAAAGGCTTTGACCAGCGCTTCGTCGCCACTGATGTGCGCCATGATGCGCAGCTCAATCTGGCTGTAGTCGGCGCTGGCAATCACGCAGCCCGCAGGGGCTACAAAAGCCTCGCGCACTTTGCGCCCTTCTGCTGTGCGAATGGGGATGTTCTGCAAGTTGGGATCGTTGCTCGACAAACGGCCCGTCACGGCCACCGCTTGCGCGTAGTGCGTATGCACGCGGCCCGTGCGTGGCAGGGCCATGAGCGCGAGTTTGTCGGTGTAGGTGCCTTTGAGTTTGCTGAGACTTCGGTGCTCCAAAATCTTGGCGGGCAGTGGGTAGTCTTCGGCCAGTTTTTCCAACACTTCTTCGTCGGTGCTGCGTGCGCCCGTGGCCGTTTTCTTGATGACAGGCAAACCCAATTTGTCAAAAAATATTTCACCCAGTTGTTTCGGGCTGGCCAAGTTAAACGGCTGACCTGCAATGTCATACGCCTCGGTTTCGAGTTGCACGATGCGCTGGCCCAGCGCATGGCTTTGCGCAGCAAGCGTGGGCGCGTCAATGAGCACGCCGTTGCGTTCAATGCGGTACAGCGCTTCGCTGCTGTCGATTTCTAGGTTGTAGATGAAGCGCAGTTTGTCGTCGGCTTGCAGACGCGGCCACAACACGTGGTGCACCTCCAGCGTCATGTCAGCGTCTTCGCACGAATATTCGGTGGCACGCGCCACATCCACTTGCGCGAACGGAATTTGGTGCGCGCCTTTGCCGCACAGGTCTTCGTAACTCAATCCTTTGCGGCCCACGTGACGCTCGGCCAAGCTGGCCAAACCGTGAGGCTTGTGCACTTCCAGCACATAGCTTTGCAGCATGGTGTCGTGGGCATAGCCCTTGACATCAATGCCGTGGTTGGCCATGACATGGCGGTCGTATTTGATGTGCTGGCCCACCTTGTGGATGGCTGGGTTTTCAAACCAAGGTTTGAGTTTCGCAAGCACCTCGTCGATGGGCAGCTGCGTGGGCGCATCGCCATAGCTGTGGGTGAGCGGGATATAGCAAGCCTCGCCGGGTTTGACCGAGAAGCTCAAGCCCACAATCTCGGCGCGCATGGCGTCGAGCGATGTGGTTTCGGTGTCAAACGCCACCAGCTCTGCGGCTTGCAGTTTTACCAGCCAGGCGTCAAACGCTTGCCACGTCAGCACGCAGTCGTAGGCCTTGTCGGTCACTTGCGACACGGTGGCCTCGGGTTCGTCGAACAGTCCAAGGTTGGGTTCGAACTTCGGTTTGACTGCACCACCAGTGGTTGCGGTGGTCGGCGCATCGCCGCCTTCGCTCATGGCACGGGCCAAGCCTTTGAAGCCATAGGTTTCGTAAAACGTTTTCAATGCGGGCTTGTCGGGTTCAGCCAAATGCAAGGCGTCAAGCGCGGGCAAGTTGGGCACGTAGGCTGACAAATCACAATCGGTTTTCATGGTCACCAATTGGCGCCCTGTGGGCAACCACTCAACGGCCTGGCGCAAGTTCTCGCCCGCAACGCCTTTGATGGCGCTGGCGTTTTGCAACAAGTTCTCAAGTGAGCCATATTCCATCAGCCATTTGGCCGCAGTTTTGGGGCCGACCTTTTGCACGCCGGGCACGTTGTCCACGGTGTCACCCACCAAGGTTTGAAAATCAATCATCAAATTCGGTGGCACACCAAACTCAGCCGTCACGCCCGCCACATCGCGCTTCTTGCCGTTCATGGTGTCCATGATGGTGATGTGTTCGTTCACCAACTGGCTCAAATCTTTGTCGCCACTCGACACCACCACAGTGATGCCTTGCTTCGCTGCAGTCACCGCCAAAGTGGCAATCACGTCATCGGCTTCAACGCCCGGGACATCCAGCACGGTCCAGCCCAACATGCGCACCATGGCGTGAATAGGCTCAATTTGCGCGCGCAAGTCGTCGGGCATGGGTGAGCGGTTGGCTTTGTAAGCGGG
>CANBWY010000057.1 GCA_947373245.1 Comamonadaceae bacterium | reverse complement strand
ATGGCGTGCTCAATGCCGCCAATGTATTGGTCCATCGGCGTCCAGTACTGCGCGCCCTCGGCCACCATCGCGTCGGCGTTGGTGGGGTCGCAGTAGCGCATGAAGTACCACGACGAATCCACAAAGGTGTCCATCGTGTCGGTCTCGCGGCGCGCGGGCTTACCGCACACGGGGCACGCGACACGCTTGTCGCTTCCTAGACTCGCCGCGTGAAAACCTTCGTGTTTGTGCAACGGGTTACCTGAGCCGTCGGGGATGCAGTCTTGCGGCAACACCACGGGCAGGTCTTTTTCAGGCACAGGCACCGCGCCGTGTTCGTCGCAATGGATGATCGGGATCGGAGTGCCCCAATAGCGCTGGCGGCTGATGCCCCAATCGCGCAAACGCCAGGTCGTTTTCTTTTCGCCTAAGCCCACACCGTGATGCGTTTTTGCGGCGAGCAGTTCAGCGACTTTGTTGACAGCCGCTTTCTGATTCAAGCCATCGAGTTCGCCAGAGTTGATGCACACGCAGCTTTGCTTGTCGGCGTACCACTCTTGCCACTCTTGGTCGTTGAAGGCTTGGTCTTTGACCGACACCACCTGCTTGATGGGCAAGTCGTATTTCAAAGCAAACGCAAAGTCACGCTCATCGTGCGCGGGCACGCCCATGACCGCGCCATCGCCGTAGGACATGAGCACATAGTTGCCCACCCACACTTCAACCTGTGCACCGGTCAACGGGTGTGTCACGAACAAGCCCGTGGGCATGCCCTTTTTCTCTTGCGTGGCCAACTCGGCTTCGGTGGTACCGCCGCTTTTGCATTCTTCGAGGAATGCGGCCATTGCAGGGTTGCTGGCCGCAGCATGCAAAGCCAATGGATGCTCAGCGGCCACCGCGCAAAAGGTCACGCCCATGATGGTGTCGGCACGTGTGGTGAACACATACATTTTTCCGTCGCTGATCAACGCGCCATCTGCACCTGCAATGTCGTGCGTGAACGCAAAGCGCACGCCTTCAGATTTGCCAATCCAGTTCTCTTGCATCAAGCGCACTTTGTCGGGCCAGCCGTTCAAGGTGGCTTTCTCGTTGCCGATCTGCACATGGTCCAACAGCTCTTGCGCGTAGCGGGTGATGTCGAGGTAGTAGCCAGGAATTTCGCGCTTCTCGACCGGAGCGCCTGTGCGCCAACCTTTGCCGTCAATGACCTGCTCGTTGGCCAACACCGTTTGGTCCACGGGGTCCCAGTTCACCACTTGGGTCTTGCGGTAGGCGATGCCTTTTTCAAGCATCTTCAAGAACAACCATTGGTTCCACTTGTAGTAAGTCGGCTCGCAGGTGGCCACTTCGCGTGACCAGTCAATGGCCAAGCCCATCGCCTGCATTTGCTTCTTCATGTAAGCGATGTTCTCAAACGTCCACTTGGCCGGTGGCACGCCGTTTTTGAGCGCCGCGTTTTCAGCGGGCAAACCAAATGCATCCCAACCCATGGGCATCAACACGTTGTAGCCCTTCATGCGCAGGTTGCGCGTGAGCATGTCGTTGATGGTGTAGTTGCGCACATGACCCATGTGCAACTTGCCGCTGGGGTAGGGCAGCATGGAGCAGGCGTAAAACTTTTTCTTAGACGCGTCTTCGGTCACGCGGTAGGCGTCGGCTTCGGTCCAAGCGGCCTGAACGGCGCGTTCGACCTCGGTGTGGTTGTATTTGTCTTGCATGGAATCAGTCAGAGAACCCCGTCTAGTACGAGGAGCAGCGCCTCAAAAAGCCAAGGCGCATCCAACCTAGATTTTAGGCTGGGTTCAGAGGTCGGTCAGGGCTGGGCTGAGGGCTGCTTGCGCTCGATCACAAAGCCAATGCGGTTCATGCCCGCTTGCTGGGCCAAGCCCATGACTTCGACCACGCGGCCATAGGGCACACGCGCATCGGCGCGCAACTGGACCTCGGGCAATTCGCCGTGGTCCGCCGCCAAGGCCTCGACGGCTTGGGCGTTGAGGCTGCGTTGGAGGTCGTCCAACGACGTGGCCTTGTCATCCAAATACACCACGCCTTTGGCGTCAATGCCAAGCTTGACGAAGCGTGGCGGTGCGCTGCTGGCCTGCGCGCCTTCGGTTTTGGGCAAATCCAGCTTCAAGGCGCTGACCATCAAGGGGGCGGTGATGATGAAGATGACCAGCAACACCATCATCACATCGACCAAGGGCGTGACGTTGATGTCACTCATGGGCGTTTGGCCCGGTGTGCGCTCAAAACGCCCGAATGCCATCAGAGCTCTCGCAAGTCGTGGGCAAAGCCTTCCAGCTCTTGCTCCAACCGGTTGATGACGCGTCCCATCACATTGAAGGCCAAGACCGCGGGCAAGGCGACTGCCAAACCTGCGGCGGTCATCACCAGTGCCTCGCCCACAGGGCCAGCGACACGCTCAATCGTGAGCTGGCCTGCGGAGGCGATGCCAGTGAGCGCGTGATAAATGCCCCACACGGTGCCAAGCAAACCGACAAACGGCGCGGTGGCGCCAACCGACGCCAAGAGCACTTGCCCCGCTTGCAAACGGTGCAGCACGCCATGCAAGGCATCGCGCAGGACGCGGGTGCGCTGCGCAGACGCATCACCTTGCGCGCCCAAAGTGCCGCGCATGAGGTTTTGGTTGGCTTGGGCCAGAGGGAGCAACACCGCAGTGCGCTCAAGCGTCGCCAAGACTTGAATGCCTTGCTGCAAATCACGCGCCTGCCAAAAGGCCGCCTTACCTTGTGCGACATCCCTATTCACGCGTTGTAGCAACCAAGCTTTGTAAAAAATCACAGACCAGCTCGCAACGGACATGGCCAGTAAGCCTAGGGCCAAGGTGGCGCTGAGCGCATCACCGTGCAAAGCCACAGCGAAGAAATCCATGGGAATTAACGCAGGTTCAACACGTCAAACATGTCAAACAAGCCCTTGCTCTTGCCAGCCAAAAAGCTAGCGGCACGCAAACTGCCTTGCGCATAGGTGGTGCGACTGGAGGATTTGTGGGTCACCTCGATGCGTTCACCGGTTCCTGCAAACAACACGGTGTGATCGCCCACGATGTCGCCACCCCGGATGGTGGCAAAACCGATGGTCGATGGGTCGCGCTCGCCTGTGTGGCCGTAGCGCTCGTACACGGCGCAGTCTTTGAGGTCACGGCCTAAGGCGTCGGCAATCACTTCGCCCATTTTCAGCGCTGTGCCCGAAGGTGCGTCCACTTTGTGGCGGTGGTGCGCTTCGATGATCTCGATGTCGTAACCTGTGGGCATGGCTTGTGCGGCCATTTGCAACAACTTCAAGGTCACGTTCACGCCCACGCTCATGTTGGGAGCCATGACGATGGCGATGTCTGTGGCAGCTTCGGCGATTTCAGCTTTTTGTTCGTCTGTAAAGCCGGTCGTGCCGATGACCAACTTGACGCCCAATTCGCGGCACATTTTCAAATGCGCCAGCGTGCCTTCGGGGCGCGTGAAATCAATCAACACCTGGCTGTTTTGCAGCCCTTTGCGCAGATCGGCTTGGATGGTCACGCCACTGGCTTGGCCCAAAAACCCGGTCGCATCATTGCCAATGCCAGGGCTGGCAGGCACATCCAAAGCACCCGCCAATTGGCAGGCTGGGTCGTTGCGCACGGCCTCGATCAACATGTGACCCATACGGCCACTGGCGCCTGCAATAGCAATTTTCAAAATATGAGGAGATTGAGCCATGGGGTGAAGGCGCTTTCAATAATCAACGGGCCGCGTTTTCAAGCGGTGGATAAATAACAGGTGGCGTTGGCGCAGGAGGCGCCATTTGACCCAGCGCCGTTGCAGGCTTGGCAGGGAACTTGGCCAAATCGCTCTCACTGGCTTTGAGCTCAGGCAGCTTGGTGGGCGGGCGACGGTTGTCGAGCTTGGCAGCAAATTCTGCTTCGGTCGGCAAAGGGTCTCCCTCCATGCGCTCCAGCATATCGTTTTTGAAGAACACGCTGATGCTGCGCTGTTGTGGCTCAGCGCCTTGGCGACGGATGGTGAAGGCGTAATCCCAACGATCGGCATGGAACAAACTGGTGACCAACGGTGTCCCCAACACATCACGCACCGCTTGGCGCGGCATGCCAGCGCGCAGGGCTTGCACTTGCTCGCGTGAGACGAAGTTACCTTGCACCACTTCCGGCTTATAGATTAGGTTCGTAGAGCAGGCCGCGAGACCCAGACTCGCCAGCAAGCCAGCCAGGGTCAGCAAACGGCGTTGCTGGCGCAAAAAATAAGGGGCGTTTCGACAGGATTCAAACATGGTGTGAAAGGCCGAATGAGGCGCTAGGGCTACGATTTGGTGATTGTAGCGGCGGGTCGATTTCCGCCGCTGAGCAGGCCCATCGGCGTTAGCCCTGTGACATGGCGCGCTGATGGCGAGCAATGAATTGTTGGTAGGTGTCAACGCCGCGCAACTGCAAAATTGAGTTTCGCACGGCTGCCTCTACCAGCACAGCAATGTTGCGTCCTGCCACCACTTGGATCACCACCTTACGTACCGGCACACCCAGCACGTCTTGCGTCAGGGGTTCGTGGGGCAAACGCTCGTAATCGCGTTCCAGCGTTTCTTTGCGTACCAAGTGCACGATGAGCTTCAAGCGCATCTTGCGACGCACGGCGGTCTCGCCAAAAATGGCACGGATGTCCAACAAACCAATGCCGCGCACTTCAAGCAAGTTTTGCAACAGCTCGGGGCAGCGGCCTTCAATCGTGGTTTGGTTGATGCGGTACAGGTCCACAGCATCGTCGGCCACCAAACCGTTGCCACGCGAAATCAACTCCAGGCCCAACTCGCTTTTGCCCAAGCCCGACTCGCCCGTGATCATCACGCCCAAGCCCAGAATGTCCATGAACACACCGTGCATGGTGGTGCGATCGGCAAAGTGCTTGGACAAGTAAGCACGCAGCAAATCGATGACAAACGCCGCCGATTCTTGGGTGGCAAACAACGGAATTTGTGCGCGTTCACACATGGCCACCAAAGCCTCAGGGGCTTGCTGGCCATCAGCCAAGACCAACATGGGTGGCTCTAAAGTGACGATGCGGGCAATACGCCGCGCGCCATCTTCGGGCGTGCATTTTTTGACGTAAATGGTTTCGCGCTCACCCATGACCTGCACACGGTAGGGATGGATGTAGTTGAGGTAGCCCACCAAATCCGCACCGGAGCGGGCTGCGCGCACGGCCACTTCATCAAAGTGACGCTCAGAGGCGCTTAATCCAGCAATCCACTCCCAATGCAATTGGCCGCGAAAAGCCTCAAACAGCACATCCGCACTGATGACGGAAGGCCTCACGGTTGCACCGCATTCCAAGTCGAGATGATGCGGTGGAGCTCGGCCGCGTCATCACAGGTTTTGATCTTTTCACGCAAGCCTGTGTCGCTCAACAGCTCGGCAATTTCCGACAAAATTTCAAGGTGTTTTTGCGTCGAAGCCTCAGGCACCAGCAAAAAGATGAGCAAGCTCACAGGCTGCTCATCGGGTGCATCAAAGCCAATGGGCTTAGCAAGCTGAAACACCGCCGCCATGGGCGACTTCAAGCCTTTGATGCGCCCATGCGGAATCGCTACGCCATGGCCCAAACCCGTTGAGCCCAAACGCTCACGCGCAAACAAGCTCTCGGCCACCAAGGCGCGATTGAGGTCATGCAGACTCTCAAACAACAAGCCCGCCTCTTCAAAGGCGCGCTTTTTACTGGTGACCTCGACGCGCACAAGAACTTGTGCCGGAGGAAGGATGGAGGCTAAGCGATTCATGGTTGAGCGCAGATTATGCACCTCCAAAAGAACGGGCCTGAAAAGCATAAAACCGCCAACTAATGGCGGTTTTGAGAAGGTTTTTCAGGTTTACATCAAACGCTTAGGACTCTCGTGGTTGTGACTTTGCAATCGGTCTTTGTGACGCACCACTTGTCGGTCTAGTTTGTCAACCAGCTCATCCACGGCAGCATACATATCCTCATGGGCACATTCTGCAAACATATCATTGCCTTTGACGTGAATGTTGCATTCAGCTTTTTGTCGGCGCTCTTTCTCAGTTTGGTTCTCAATACTCAGTAACACTTTCACATCCACCACTTGATCAAAATGCCGAGTAATTCGGTCTAGCTTACCTGCCACATATTCGCGCAAGGCGGGAGTTACTTCAAGATGGTGACCACTGATCGTTAAGTTCATAAAAAACCTCCAAATTTGAGTTAGCGCTTTCACTATGCGCCTGCTGTTTGAAAAAGGCAATGCCCTAAACGCAAAAACCAGCCAAATCACCTCACGGAAAACCCTTAGATTGCAGCGACGCGGTGCGATAATCTGACGCATTTCAACAGCGGAGCTCTCTCCTTGGAAACCTACCCTAGTCGGTAGCTTTCGGATCGCATCAAGCGCCTAGACGCCGCGCGGATTCGAAAGCTGCACTTTTCACCCTTCGAATTTCTGTGCCACAAGCGCTAGGACTGCCATGCTCAATATTTTCACGCTGGCCAACGGTCGTCTCTTTCAAGAAGAGATCGAGTCGCTGGAAGAACTCTCTCAATTCCAACCGATCTGGGTTGACCTCGAAGCACCCACGCTAGAGGAAAAACGCTGGATCAAGCAGTACTACGGCCTCTCCATCCCCGAAGACGCGATGGACGAGGACATTGAAGAGTCGGCCCGCTTCTACGAAGAAGACAATGGCGAGCTGCACATCCGCAGTGATTTTTTGATCGCTCACGAAGACGAGCCACGCACCGTACGTGTGGCGTTCATCTTGAACCAAAACAACACCGAGTTACGCAGCCGAGGCGTGCTGTTTTCAATTCACGATGAAGACGTGCCTGTGTTCCGTCTGCTGCGCATGCGCGCACGCCGTGCGCCCGGTTTGATCGAAGACGACAAGGACGTGTTGCTCAAACTCTTTGACGCCGATGCCGAATATTCTGCCGACACGCTTGAAGGCATTTACGACCAACTCGAAAAGGCGGGCAAGCTGGTGCTGTCCGAAGACGTGACGGATGAGTTGGCTGGTGAGGTGCTAGGCGCCATCGCCCGCCAAGAAGACTTGAACGGCCGCATTCGTCGCAACGTGATGGACACCCGCCGCGCGGTGAGCTTCATGATGCGTTCGCGAATGTTGAACGCCGACCAGTTTGAGGAAGCGCGTCAGATCTTGCGCGACATTGAATCGCTAGACAACCACACCGCCTTCTTGTTCGACAAGATCAACTTCTTGATGGACGCGACCGTCGGCTTCATCAACATCAACCAGAACAAAATCATCAAGATCTTCTCGGTGGCCAGCGTCGCTTTGCTGCCGCCCACCTTGATTGCCAGCATTTACGGCATGAACTTTCAGCACATGCCCGAGCTAGACAAAACTTGGGGCTACCCCTTTGCCATCGGCCTGATGGTGGCTAGCGCCTTGGTGCCGATGTGGTACTTCCGTAAGCGCGGCTGGTTGAAGTAAGCCTAGCGCTGGGCAGCGCTGCCAATAAGTAGTCAAGCACCGCTACGCTGTAACGGCTGGCGATGGTTTGAATGAAGCGCGGAAAATCCACATGTGCCGCATCGTCTGCGCGGTCTGAAATCGTGCGCACAGCAGCCAGTGGGACACCATAGTCGTGACACACCTGCGCCATGGCGGCGCACTCCATTTCTACCGCCAAAGCATCTGGCAACTCAGCTTGCAAGGATTGGCTTTCCGACGTTTTTGACACAAAGCGGTCGCCACTGGCAATCAAGCCTTGGTGCACGCGTGCGGCGGCCAAGTCTAAGTCGAGCCATGCGGTGCGCGGCAACGAAGCTACCAGCGCTTGCAAAGCCACAGGCGCGGCGATGGCCAAGGCATCACTGAGTGCGGCATCCGCAGGAAATCGCGTCATACCCGTCAACGGTATTTCGTGACGCGGGAACAAGGGCGAGGCATCCATGTCATGCTGAATAAATTCACGTGCCACCACCACATCGCCCACATGGACGTGGGGTGCTAAGCCACCCGCGACACCCGTGAACACCATGCGGGTCACGCCAAAACGCTCTATCAATGTGGTCGCCGTGGTGGCAGCGGCTACTTTGCCAATGCGCGAGAGCACAGCCACCACCTCGTGCCCATGCCAATGCCCCACACAAAACTCGCGTCCAGCGACCACAGTTTTTTGTTCGTCAGGCCATTGCGCCAGCACCGCAGCCAGCTCTTCGTGCATGGCGCTGACCAGCGCAATTCGACGCATGTTTAAGGATGGTCGCGCAGCTCGCGCCTGAGCACTTTGCCCACTGGCGTTTTGGGCAACTCTGCGCGAAACTCGATCACACGCGGAAGCTTGTAGCCCGTGAGGTTTTGCCTGCAATGCGCCATGACTTGCGCCTCGGTCAAAGCGGGGTCTTTTTTGACCACCACCAACTTCACCCCCTCACCCGTGCGCTCATCAGGTATGCCAATCACTGCGCACTCCAACACGCCCGCCATGCCGGCCACCACGTCTTCCACTTCATTGGGGTAGACCTTGAAGCCGCTGACGAGAATCATGTCCTTTTTACGGTCCACGATGCGAAAGTACCCACGCTCGTCCATGACGCCCACGTCCCCAGTTTTGAAGAAACCATCGGGCGTCATCACGCGGGCGGTTTCGTCGGGGCGCTGCCAATAACCGGCCATCACTTGGGGGCCGCGAATCACAATTTCACCGGGTTCGCCCACCGGGACTTCGTTGCCATCGTCATCGATGATTTTCATCTCTGTGCTGGGCAAGGGCACGCCAATCGCGCCGGTGTAGGTTTGGCTCGTCACAGGGTTGCTGCTCGCCGCTGGACTGGTTTCCGATAAACCGTAGGCCTCGCAAATCGGGCAGCCCGTTTTTTCTAGCCAGAGCTTGGCAGTCGCGCCTTGCACAGCGGCACCACCACCCAAAGAAACCACCAAATGCGACCAATTGACTTTGCTGAAATCAGCATGGTTGGCCAGCGCATTGAACAGGGTGTTGACCGCAGGAAAGATATGAAAGCGATGCTTGGACAACTCTTGGCAGACCGCAGGAATATCACGCGGGTTGGGGATCAAGATCGAGCAACCACCCATGCGCATGCACGACAGCAAGTTCACGTTGAACGCAAAGATGTGAAACAGCGGCAAAGCGCACACAAACGTTGGCTGCTCATTCGCGGGAATGCGCTTGAGCGCAGGTGCACACCACTCCGAGGCCTGCAACATATTGGCCACCAAATTGCGATGCAGCAACTCAGCCCCTTTGGGCACACCGGTGGTGCCCCCGGTGTACTGCAAGACGGCCAAGTCGTCACCATGAATTGCAGGCAGGGTCAGGGTGCAACGTTCACCTTGGGCCAGTGCTTCGTTAAAGCGCACCGCATTGGGCAATTCGAAGGGTGGCACCATTTTTTTGACACGGCGCACCACATGGTTGACCAACAGACCCTTGAGCCAACCAAGTCGGTCACCCATGGCGCACAACACCACATGCTGAATAGGCGTTCGCGCCAAACAGTCTTGCAACGTGGCGCCAAAGTTTTCCAAAATCACGATGGCTTTCGCGCCCGAATCTTTGAGCTGAAACTCCAACTCGCGTGGCGTGTAAAGCGGGTTCACGTTGACCACCACAAAGCCCGCGCGCAATACAGCGGCAACAGCAATCGGGTACTGCAAGGTGTTGGGCAACATGATGGCAACGCGGTCACCGAGCACCAAGCCCAAGCTTTGCAAATAGGCAGCGAACACTTGGCTCAGGCGGTCGAGTTCGGTGTAGGTCAGGCTACGGCCCAAGAAGCTGAAGGCCGTGCGGTCGCCAAATTGGCGAAAACTCTCTTGCATCAAATCGACCAGCGAGCTGTAGGCCGAAGCATCAATCTCAGCTGGCACGCCTTCAGGATAGGCCGTTAACCAAGGTTTTTGTGTCGAGTTCATTCAATCGCTTTCACCATGTCTTCGACCACCTTTTTGGCGTCTCCGAACACCATCATGGTCTTGTCCATATAAAACAGTTCATTATCCAAGCCCGCATAGCCCGACGCCATCGAACGCTTGTTCACGATCACCGTCTTGGCTTTGTAGGCCTCCAAAATCGGCATGCCGTAAATCGAGCTGCCTTTCTCCAAAGCAGCGGGGTTCACCACATCGTTGGCGCCCAAGATGATGGCCACATCGACTTGGCCGAATTCGCCGTTGATGTCTTCCATTTCAAACACTTGGTCGTACGGCACTTCGGCCTCGGCCAAGAGCACGTTCATGTGGCCGGGCATGCGCCCCGCCACCGGGTGAATTGCGTACTTCACGCTGATGCCTTTGTGCATCAGCTTCTCAGCTAACTCGTTGACCGCATGCTGCGCACGCGCCACGGCCAAACCGTAGCCAGGCACGATCACCACCGTCTCGGCATTGGCCAAGATATAAGCCGCATCGTCTGCGCTACCGCTCTTCACAGGTCGCTGCTCTTGTGCACCAGCGACCGCCGTCACCGCCTCGGCCCCGAAGCCACCCAAGATGACGCTGAAGAACGAACGGTTCATGGCCTTGCACATGATGTAGCTCAAAATCGCGCCCGAGCTCCCCACCAAGCTGCCGGCAATGATCAGCATGCTGTTGTTCAAGCTAAAACCAATGCCCGCTGCCGCCCAGCCCGAATAGCTGTTGAGCATGGACACCACCACTGGCATGTCTGCACCGCCAATCGGGATGATGATGAGCACGCCCATCACGAACGCCAAAGCCAGCATGGCGAAAAAGGCCGTCCAACTCTCGGTCATCACAAACATCAAACCCAGACCCAGCATGACCAAGCCCAAGGCAAGGTTGAGCAGGTGTTGCCCAGCAAAGCTCACGGGCGTGCCTTGGAACAAACGAAATTTGTATTTGCCTGAGAGCTTGCCAAACGCAATCACTGAGCCGCTGAAGGTGATGGCACCAATGGCCGCGCCGAGGAAGAGTTCCAAACGATTGCCAGCGGGAATGGGGAAGCGTTGCATGCTCTCAGTGATCACCAAGCCTGCGCTGGTTTGCATGCCGGTCACCAACTCTTGCGGTGCCGCCGTGATGCCAAACGCCCAAGGTTCGGCCACGGCCGCTACGCCAATGAACACGGCCGCCAAACCAATCATGCTGTGCATGAAGGCCACCAGCTCTGGCATCTTGGTCATCTCCACGCGCTGCGCCATCAGCGTACCTGCGCCGCCGCCAACCACCAAGCCCAGCAGCACCCAGCTCATGCCCATGCCTGAACCAGACAGCTTCACAATCAATGCGGCGGTGGTGATCACCGCAATCGCCATGCCCATCATGCCAAACACGTTGCCGCGAATAGAGGTGGTGGGGTGGCTCAAGCCTTTGAGGGCTTGAATGAAACACACACTCGCCACCAAGTACATCAAGGTGACCAAGTTCATGGAAACAAAGTTCATGCTCATGCTTTGTCTCCTGCGACTGACTTAGCGGGTTTCTCTTTTTTTCTAAACATCTCCAGCATGCGGCGCGTGACCATGAAGCCACCAAACACGTTGACCGCTGCCAGCGTCACCGCCAACACGCCCATGGTTTTACCCAGTGTGGTTTCGGTCATGGCCGCGGCCAACATGGCGCCCACGATGACGATGGCCGAGATGGCGTTGGTCACCGCCATCAGCGGCGTGTGCAAGGCGGGTGTGACGGTCCACACCACGTGGTAACCCACGTAGATGGCCAGCACAAAAATAATCAAATTCACGAGAGTGGGAGAAACGGCATCCATGTTTGTTTTCCTTGAGCTTTGTTGTTCTCGTTTTATTTCTTCACCACCGCGCCGTCGCGGGTGACCAGACAAGCGGCCACGATGTCGTCTTCCAGATCGATGTGCAACGCACCTTCTTTGTTGATGACGAGTTTTAAGAAATCGAGCACGTTGCGGGCGTACAGCGCACTTGCGTCTGCCGCCACCAAAGCAGGCAAGTTGGTCTCGCCGACGATCGTCACACCGTGTTTGGTGACGGTCTTACCAGCTTCGGTCAACGGGCAGTTGCCGTCCGTGCCGTGAGCGCCTTTGCCTGCGGCAATGTCAATGATCACCGAGCCCGGCTTCATGGCTTTGACCATGTCTTCGGTCACCAGCACGGGGGCCGCGCGACCAGGAATCAAAGCAGTGGTGATGACGATGTCTGCCAGCGCAACGCGCTTGGCGACTTCGACTTTTTGGCGATCGAGCCAGCTTTGCGGCATGGGACGGGCGTAGCCGCCTACACCTTCGGCTGCGTCTTTTTCTTCTTGGCTCTCGAACGGCACGTCGATGAACTTGGCACCCAATGATTCGACTTGTTCTTTGACACTGGGGCGCACATCCGTGGCCTCAATCACCGCGCCCAAACGCTTGGCGGTGGCAATGGCTTGCAAGCCTGCCACACCCACGCCGAGGATGACCACGCGTGCGGCTTTGACCGTGCCCGCCGCCGTCATCAACATCGGGAAGAAGCGTTGGTATTTGTCTGCTGCCAGCATGACGGCTTTGTAGCCTGCGATATTGGCCTGCGAGGACAACACGTCCATGCTTTGTGCGCGGGTGGTGCGAGGTGCAGCCTCTAGAGCAAAACCAGTCGCACCGGCATCCGCCAAGCGTTTTAAACCCTCAGCATGGAAGGGCTCCAGCATGCCGACCACCGTGCTGCCAGCTTTGATGCTGGACGACTCCGAAGCTTCAGGCGCGCGTACTTTGAGCACCAAATCACAGCTCCAAGCACCCGCAGCATCCACCACCTCAGCACCCACCGCCGCATACGCCGCATCTGTGACGCTGGCAGACACACCCGCCCCCGCTTGCACGCGTACTGCGTGACCTTGGGCCATGAGTTTTTTTACCGTCTCGGGCGTGACCGCCACGCGGGTCTCACCAGCCGTCGTTTCGGCGGGAACACCAATCAACATGCGCTTCTCCTCGTTTGGGTGCTTGATTCTTGTCAGAGTTCCGCAAGGTTACACGACTTTGTAAAGGCGACAGAGCCGGGCTTACCCGAAAGATAATGCGCAAATGAATCAACGTTGGAAACCCAGTGTCACAGTCGCCGCGATCATTGAACGCGACGGCCGCTACTTACTCATTGAAGAGCACACGCCCGAAGGTCTGCGCTTGAACAACCCCGCCGGTCACCTCGATCCGGGCGAGTCGCCAGAGGACGGCTGCGCCCGCGAAGCGTTGGAAGAAACCACCCACACCTTCACCCCCACTGACATGGTGGGCATCTACATGTCGCGTCTGCTGCGCCCCGCCCGCGAAGGCCGCCCAGCCGAAGACGTGACCTACCTGCGTTTGGCCTATTGCGGCGAACTCGGCGAGCCAGTACCGGGTGCACAACTCGACACAGGCATTGTGCGCACGCTGTGGATGACGCCTGACGAAATTCGCGCCAATGCGCACCGCTTGCGTAGCCCGTTGGTGCTGCGCTGCGTGGAAGACCATCTGTCGGGCCAACGCTTTCCGATGCGCTTCATCTACACCGACGCCAGCGTGGTCAATCTCGCAAAGGGATAATTGCCGCATGGCAAATAACAAACGTGTGGTGGTGGGCTTGAGCGGCGGTGTGGACTCCGCCGTCAGCGCTTACCTGTTGAAGCAACAAGGCTACGACGTGGTCGGCATTTTCATGAAAAACTGGGAAGACGATGACGACAGCGAATACTGCTCGTCCAACATCGACTTCGTCGACGCTGCTGCGGTGGCTGACGTGCTTGGCATCGAGATCGAACACGTCAACTTTGCCGCCGAATACAAAGACCGCGTGTTTGCCGAGTTCTTGCGCGAATACCAAGGTGGCCGCACGCCCAACCCCGACATTTTGTGCAACGCTGAAATCAAATTCAAAGCGTTCCTAGACCACGCTTTTGCGCTGGGTGCAGAAAAAATTGCCACTGGCCACTACTGCCGCGTACGCGAATTGAACGGCGAGTTTCAACTGCTCAAAGGCTTGGACCCCAGCAAAGACCAAAGCTATTTTTTGCACCGCTTGAACCAAACGCAACTGTCCAAAACCTTGTTCCCCGTCGGCGAGCTGCACAAAACCGAAGTACGCCGCATTGCGGATGAAATTGGTTTGCCCAACGCCAAGAAAAAAGACTCCACGGGCATTTGCTTCATCGGCGAGCGCCCTTTCCGCGAATTTTTAAACCGCTACATCGCCAACGAGCCCGGCCCCATCAAAGACGAACGGGGTCGCAAAATTGGCACGCATGTGGGTTTGAGTTTCTACACGCTTGGCCAACGCCAAGGCTTGGGCATTGGTGGCCTCAAAGCCAAGGGCGCAGACATGGAAGCACTCCGCGCCCGCGGATTGCGTGGCGCTGGCGAACACCAGCCATGGTTCGTGGCCCGCAAAGATTTGGAAACCAACACCTTGTACGTGGTGCAAGGCCATGACCACCCTTGGCTGCTCTACGGCTCGCTGCA
>CANBWY010000056.1 GCA_947373245.1 Comamonadaceae bacterium | reverse complement strand
TGTTTGACAACCCGTCCTCTGCCGGTTCGTCGACTTCGTTTTCTCTCACGCGCGCCACGGCGGCTGCACAGCAATGGGCCGGTGGTTTCACTTGTCTAAGCGGTGTGGACCCGACCAAGGTGCATCGCATCGCACGGTCCAGCGCCCGCATCGGCCAGTGGAACGAAGTGATTTCTGGCTACTGATTTTCAAAAAACCAAAGGCAACCCCATGAACGCTCCCAACAACAGCCCCCTGGGTGAAGAACTTGTCGCCAAAGGCTATCTGACCACCAAGCGACTCGAAGAAGCCTTGAGCGAGCATGCGCGCACGGGGCGCAAGCTGGGCCAAATTTTGATCGACAACAACTACGTGAGCGAGGAACAACTGGCGCGTGTTTTGGCCTCACAACAAGGGCTGCCCTTCATCGATCTGAAACGCTACAAAGTGTCGTTCGACACGGTGAGCCTGTTGGATGAAATGCAAGCGCGAAAATTTCGCGCCGTGTTGTTGGAGGACCGTCAATCGACTTACTTGGTCGGGGTGTCTGACCCCTACAACTTGTCGGCACAAGATGCGCTGTCCACGTTTTTGCACAGGCCGCTCGAAATTGCGGTGGTGGCGAACGACCAATTGAATGCCTTGATCGAACAAGCCTACAGCAAGGATGAGCAATTGACGGCCTTTACGAGGGCCGTGGAATCGGACATTGACAGCTCCAGCAACATCGTCAATTTGAATCAAATCAGCGCCACCGTCGATGATGTGGATGCCCCAGTGGTGCGGCTGCTGCAAACCATTTTTCGCGATGCCACCAAGTTGCGCGCATCGGACATTCACATTGAGCCGCAAGACAAGCAACTGGTTGTGCGCTACCGCATTGACGGCGTGTTGCACACCCAAGTGGAGGCCGACATCAAGGTGGCCCCGCCGTTGGTGGTCAAGCTCAAGCTGATGGCAGGTTTGGACATTGCCGAGAAACGCCTGCCCCAAGATGGCCGTATCTCGATTCGCACCGATGCCAAGCAACTGGACATTCGCATGTCCACCATGCCGACGCAATTTGGCGAATCGGTGGTGTTGCGGATTTTGGTGCAGAGCCAAGGCATGAAAGACCTCAAGGCCTTGGGCATGCCAGAGGACATTTTTCAAAAGTTCACCAAAGCCATTGAAGCACCGAGCGGCATCGTGTTGTCCACCGGTCCCACGGGCAGCGGCAAAAGCACCACGCTGTATGGGGCGCTGTCACGCCTCAACAGCACCGAGGTGAAAATCTTGACCTGCGAAGACCCTGTGGAATACCGCATTGCAGGCATCAACCAAGTGCAGGTGAACGAAAAAATTGGACTCACCTTTCCGCGCGTGTTGCGCTCCTTCTTGCGACAAGACCCGGACATCTTGCTGGTGGGGGAAATTCGCGACAACGAGACTGCCGACATTGCGACCCGTGCGGCCATGACCGGTCACTTGGTGCTGTCGACCTTGCACACCAACGATGCTGTCAGCACGCCCTCGCGCTTGATGGACATGGGCGTGCCTGCGTTCATGATTGCCACCACGCTGCGCGCCGTGTTGTCGCAACGCCTGCTGCGCTTGATTTGCAAAGATTGCGCAGAGCCCCATGAATTGACGCTGGAGGAAACGGCGTGGGTGAAACGCTATTTTGGTGAAGTGCCCAGCCACGCCACGCTCAAATGCGGCACGGGTTGCATTGCTTGCAACAGCTCGGGCTATCGGGGCCGAATTGGTATTTTCGAATTGCTCGAAATGACACCTGAGCTGGCGATTGCCCTGCACAAAGAAGACCCCGTCGAGTTTGAAGCCGTGGCACGCAAGCAGATTGGAAGAAACAGCATCATGCACAACGGGTTTGAGCTGGTCTTTCAAGGGCTGACCACAGTGTCTGAGGTCACCAAAAACGCATTGCTCTTCGAATAAGGCCTCACCCGCCAGAAAGCCACACTATGGAAGTCTACGAATACAAAGGGCGCAACAAGCACGGCGACATCATGCAAGGCACGGTGGACGCACCGAATGCAGAAGGCGTTGTGAATTGGATGATGTCGTCTGGCATTTCGCCCATCCATGTGCAACTCAAGCAAGACCCTTTGAAAGATCAGCCGGCGTGGATACGCGCCATGCAAGGCGCGAAAAAGCTCAACGACACCGACTTGCTTTTGCTGACACGCCAAATGGGCACGCTGATGCGTGCGGGCGTGCCCATGATTCAGGCCGTGAATGGGCTCAAAACCAGCAGCCGAAACCCCGCCATGTCCAAGTTGCTGCGCTCCTTGCACGCCTCTTTGGACAAGGGCTCTGAGCTGAGTGCCGCGATGGCCAGACATCCTGACTTTTTCTCGGAGTACTACATCAACATGGTGCGCGTGGGTGAAAGCTCGGGCAAGCTCGACGAAGTGTTCAGTCGCTTGTTTGCGCAACTCGATTTTGACCGTCGCATGCGGCAAAAAATCAAAGCCGTGTTGCGTTACCCCTCGTTTGTGATGCTCGCCATTGTGGTGGCGATGACCATCATGACCGTCTTTGTGATCCCCTCCTTCACCCGGGTCTACACCGGCATGAACATCGAGTTGCCGGGTATGACGGTATTTTTGATCGCCATTTCAAGCTTTGTGGCTAAAAACTGGATGTTCATGCTGACCCTGATCGCCCTGCTGGTGATGTTTGTCAGGTATTACGTCTCCACGCCGGAAGGTCACTACAACTGGGATAAGTACAAATTAAGAATTCCCGTGGTCGGCAGTGTGTTGACCAAAGCCACCACCGCGCGGTTTTGCCGAAGTTTCGAAACAGCCATGAAAAGTGGCGTGCCCATCGTGACGGCGTTTACCTTGGTGTCGCGGGTGGTGGACAACACGTTTTACCGCGAGCGCATTTTGTTGATGCGCGATGGGGTCTCGCAAGGCGACAGTTTGCTGCGGAGCTTTTTATCGGCGGGCATTTTCACGCCGATGGAACTACAAATGATTGGCGTGGGCGAAGAAACGGGCGACGTCGAGGGCATGGTGGCCCAGCTGGCCACGCTCTACCAAGAAGAGGTGGAATACGAAGCAGGTCAGCTGACCGAGACGCTTGAGCCTATTTTGCTGGTGTTCATGGCGGGTTTGGTGTTGATGCTGTTGCTGGGGGTCTTCTTACCCATGTGGAACATGACGCAATTGGTGCATTGAGTAAAGCAGCCCCAGAAATTGGCGAGGACTTGATCTTCGTCAAGCCGTTCAGACTGATGTGGTTTTCAAATAGGTCCATTCACTACCAAGGACCATTTTGGAAACTACCGAACGCCCACAGACCCACTCATGGGATGAGTTGGTCCATGCAGAACTGTCCAAAGCCACGCTGGGTCTGTCCCCGATTTCATTGAGTTTGGCCTATGCGGACTGGGCCATGCACTTGGGGGCCTCGCCAGGCAAGCAACTCGCCTTGATGCAGCTGGCGATGAAGCTGTGCCAAGAAACAGCAGTGCAGCAAACCGTCATCGACTCTGACAAGTCGCTCTTTGCCAAAGACACCCGATTTGAAAACAAGGCTTGGTCGAATTGGCCCTTCAAACTGCTCAGAGACAGCTACCAAGCCAATGAGGTGTGGTGGAAAGAGTCCACCGAAGTGATGGGTGTGTCCAAGCACCATGCCCATGTGATGAAATTTTTTACGCGCCAATGGCTAGACGCCATCGCGCCTTCGAATTGGGCCATCAGCAACCCTGAAGTGCTCGCCAACATCAAGGACACGGGTGGTCAAAGCTTGCTCAAAGGCATGCAGCAGTATGTCGAGGACTTGAAAAAGTCTTCGCACCAAAGGCTGAATGCAGAGCAACCCTTGAGCCTGCCGTTGGATTACGAAGTGGGCAAAGATGTGGCCATCACGCCCGGCAAGGTGGTCTATCAAAACAACTTGATTGAGCTGATTCAATACACGCCCAGCACAGAGAAGGTTCACCCTGAACCTGTGTTGATCGTGCCGTCTTGCATCATGAAGTATTACATCTTGGATTTGTCGCCGCACAACTCCATGGTGCGGTATTTGGTCGATGAAGGGTTTACGGTCTTCATGGTGTCATGGCGCAACCCGGATGGCGAAGACCGCGACATCGGTATGCGCGACTACATCGAGATGGGTTTACTCGACGCCATTGAGGCGGTGCAGTCCGTCTCGCATGTGCGCCATTTGCACGCCATGGGGTATTGCTTGGGTGGCACCTTCTTGTCCATTGCAGCGGCGGCGTTGGGACGACGTAAAAATCCGTCCCCACTCGCCAGCGTCACCTTGTTGGCCGCGCAGACCGATTTTTCTGAACCGGGTGAGTTGGGCGTGTTCATTGATGACGATCAGCTGCTCACCTTGCGCGAGGAAATGGCCAAGACGGGCTATCTGTCGGGCAAACAAATGGCTGGCTCGTTCCAGTTTTTGAACTCACGCGATTTGATTTGGTCTCGCAATATGCAGCGCTATTTGTTTGGGCGCGAAGAAGTGGGCAACGACATGGTGAGTTGGAACAAAGACACCACGCGTGTGCCAGCACGGATGCACACCGAGTATTTGGATTCTTTGTTTCTCAACAACGCCCTCAGCGAGGGCCATTACCGCATGGACGGTAAGCCAATTGACCTGATGGACATTCAGTGCCCCTTGATGGTCGTGGCCACGGTGCGTGACCATATTTCGCCATGGAAATCGGTCTACAAAATTCACGACAAAACCGACACCGACACATGTTTCATTTTGGCGGCGGGTGGGCACAACGCGGGCATCATTTCCGAGCCAGGTCACGCCCATCGCAGCTACCAAATCAATGACATGAAAAAAGGCCACGGGGTGATTGACCCTGACGATTGGCAAACCCAAGCCACCTGCGAAGAAGGTTCATGGTGGACCGCTTGGAGCAGCTGGCTCAAGCAACACAGCAGCACGCCCTTGAAAGCCAAAGGGATTGCCAATGAAGCGTCTTTGCCAAATGCACCCGGGCAATACGTGCTCGTTCGTTACAACGATTGAGCTCCCTCTCCACCACCTTAGGAACGACCATGGAAAACCAATTTCAACCGCACATCGATTCTTCAATCGAAGCGACCTATGAGTTGAGCAATTTGATGCTGTCTCAAATTGCGCGCATGACCCAGTTGGGCATTGAGCACACCAAGTTGATGATGGCATTGACGCATGCCCAAATCTCGGGCGGGTTGTCGGCAAAGACGCCTGAAGAGGTGATGTCGCGCTTCAACCAAAGCGTGGACGCACACGTCAAAAACATCACCGAGTTGGGCACCGAGCTGTGTGAACTCGGCATGAGTTTTCAGTCAGAAGATGCGCTGTTTGTGGAGTCTCATGTGAGCCAAGCGGACAACACCTTGCAGCAATTGATGGCGCGCGTGGGGCCTCAAAGTTTCATGCCGAAAAAGTGATGGTGCAGACGATCAGCTTTTGAAGGTGATCAACTGTTTCAGCGCTTCGGGGTTCAAGATGCGAACGTGGCGTTGTTTCACTTCAACGATGCCATCTTCTGAGAGCTTGGAGAACGTGCGGCTGACGGTTTCAAGCTTCATGCCGAGGTAGCTGCCAATTTCTTCGCGCGTCATGCGCAGCACGAGTGCGGTGGGCGAAAAACCGCGGGCATGTAAACGCTGCACCAAGCTGAGCAAGAAGGTGGCCAAGCGTTCTTCGGCGCGCATGCTGCCCAGCAGCAACATCACACTGTGGTCATTGAAAATTTCTAGGCTCAATATTTTGAGGACGCGGCGTTGCAAGCCAATGAGTTGATGCGACAGCTCTTCAATTTGGTCAAAATTCAGTTCGCAGACTTCTGCGTCTTCTAGGGCAATCGCATCGCAGGAGTAGACGTCATTGACGATGCCGTCTAGCCCCAACATTTCGCCTGCCATTTGAAAACCCATGACCTGCTCGCGGCCGTCGGGTGATGTGAAAGTGGTTTTGAAAAATCCACTGCGAATGACGTAGAGGGCTTTGAATTTCTCTCCCGTTTGAAACAAACTGTCACCGCGAAACACTTTGCGCTGCGCGCTCACCAACTCTTCAATGCGCAACATGTCTGCATCGTTCATGTCATAGAGGATGCAAGAGCTGCGCAGATTGCATTTAGAGCAAGCAACTTTGACTTTGCTCAAGTGGGTTCGTGTGTCCATACGCTCTGACATGCTACCAATTCTGATGATTTTTTACATATTAAGCCACACGGATAACTTATAAAGTGCAAGCCTTTCTAGACATGACATTCATTTGATTTATATCAGCTCATTAAAAAAATAATATGAATTCATTTCAGTTACTTTCTCAAAAAAAACCCACCCCTATGAATGTTTACCCTCATAAAAAATGAGCCCATGTCAGTATCTTTGATACTGCTTGCGCTTGTATTGATACTTGTCAAATGCAAGACCACATGTGCGCTCTATATTTGAATCTCCGTTCAACCACTGAGGCCAACATGACACATATGAACTTCGCAGACAAAGACAAATTGATGAACGATCTGCTCACGGTCATCACCGATGCAGAAGAGTTGCTGCGCATGACCGCCAATCATGCCGGTGAGACGGCCGAGGGCATTCGCGAACGCGTGACCCAGCGTTTGAACAAGGCCACGGCGGAGCTGCATTGCCTGCAAAATGCCGCCCTGTCACAAGCCAAAGCAGCGGGCCAAGCGACCGATGCCTTTGTGCACGAAAACCCATGGAAGTCAGTGGGCATTGCTGCGGGTGTGGGCTTGGTGCTTGGTTTGTTGGCCAGCCGCCGCTGATCTGGATGCGCTATGCATGATGCCAATTGCGCGGGGCTTTTTGCCTCATTGCGCCAAGCCACAGGCACCGCACTTGAGCTGGTGCAAGTTCGCTTGGCGTTGTTGGGCACCGAGATTGAGGTGGAAAAACAGCGCTGGGTGGATGGCCTGTGGATCGCCGCCATGGCCTTGGTCTCGTTGGGCGTGGGGCTGCTGCTGCTGAGTGGCTTCATCGTCTTGCTCTTTTGGGAAGGCTACAGGCTGGCAGCGCTGGGTGTGCTTTCAGTTGTGTTCATCGCCCTAGGCGGCGTTTTACTGGTTCAGTCGCGCAAGCGCTTCAAAAACCCTTTGGGCATGTTTCAAACCAGCGTCACTGAGCTGCAAAACGACCGCGCCCAGCTACACCCCTCAGACGGCCATGGCTAAGTTAGATGTGTTGCTGCGACAACAGCGTCTGCTCATGCGCAGTGCGCAATTGCGTGCGGCCTTGGGTCAACAAACACGAGCCATTGAGACACCGGTCCATTCAGTCGCGCGTGCGCTGGTGTGGGGCCAGCGCCTTTGGCGTGTCTGGCGGCTCTGGGGCGATTGGCAGCGTTTTCGTCGCAGTTGAGCCCGATCGCCTTGTGATCGGTGTCATAGCTGGCAAAATCAAAGGCTTCTCTGCCCTCGCCTTGCTATGACCCACACGCCCACACCCTTGCCCACCCTTTCGTCCGCCCCTCGCTTGACCAGTTTGTCGCATGGGGGCGGCTGCGGCTGCAAGATCGCACCCGGTGTGCTGAGCGAAATTCTCAAAAGCACCAGCGCCATGCCCATCCCTCCTCAGTTGTTGGTGGGCATTGAAACCGCCGACGATGCGGCCGTGTACCAGCTCAACGACGAGCAAGCGCTGATTGCCACCACCGACTTCTTCATGCCCATCGTGGATGACCCGTTTGACTTTGGTCGCATCGCCGCCACCAACGCCATCAGCGATGTGTATGCCATGGGCGGCACGCCCATCATGGCGCTGGCACTGGTGGGCATGCCCATCAATGTGTTGTCGCCCGAGACGATTGGCAAAATTTTGGATGGCGGCCAAAGCGTGTGCCGCGAAGCGGGCATTCCCATCGCAGGCGGCCACACCATTGATTCGGTGGAACCCATTTACGGCCTGGTCGTCATGGGTTTGGTGCACCCCAAGCGCATCAAACGCAATGCCGACGCGCGCGTGGGTGACCGTTTGATTTTGGGTAAACCGTTGGGCGTGGGTGTGCTGTCTGCCGCGCTGAAAAAAAATGCGCTCAGTCCTGAGGGCTATGCCCAAATGATGGCCAACACCACCCAACTCAACACCCCCGGCATTGATCTGTCCGCCTTGTCGGGCGTGCATGCAATGACCGATGTCACAGGCTTTGGGTTGGCGGGCCACGTATTAGAGATGGCACGTGGCGCCAAAACCACCGTGCAACTCGACATGCACAAGGTGCCACTGCTGGACGGCGTGCGCGAACTCGCTGCACAAGGCATGTTGACCGGTGCATCTGGGCGCAACTGGTCGGCCTATGGCGCCGAGATTGCGCTCGCGCCGTCACTCAGCGCGATCGACCAAGCCTTGCTGAGCGACCCCCAAACCAGCGGCGGTTTGCTGGTGGCGTGTGCGCCTGAGTCGGTGGATGCGGTGCTCGCGGTATTTCACAAACACGGCTTTGCGGCAGCCACCGAAGTGGGCGAAATCACCGCCGCATCGACTGACGGCGTGAAGCTACACGTGCGCTAAAACCCATTTCCTTGCTACTGAACTTTGAAAGAAAAATTTCCGATGTCTACGATTCCAGCTTGTCCCCAATGCGCCCAAGAAAACACCTACCAAGACGGCGACAACTATGTCTGCGCCGACTGCGCGCATGAGTGGCCTATGGTGGCTGTCGCCTCGGCGGACGAGGAAGACGACGCGGTGGTGAAAGACGCCAACGGCACGGTGCTGAAAGACGGCGATGCCGTGGTGTTAATCAAAGACCTCAAGGTCAAAGGCTCATCCACCACACTCAAGATGGGCACCAAGGTGAAAAGCATTCGCTTGGTCGGCGGGGATCACGAAGTGGATTGCAAGATGGACGTGGGCAACTACATGCTGAAGGCTTGCTTCTTGCGCAAAGCCTAAAACGCACCCCGTGCTTAAAGCACGCGACCTCGGTTCGATTTGATCGCCGAGGTCTTTTTTTTGCTGTCTAAGCGGCGCAGCTTAGAGGCGTAAGTGGGTTTGGTTGCTTTGCGCCGCTTGGGTGGTTTGGCCACGCTTTGCACCAAATCCAACAAACGCGCAAAGGCCTCAAGGCGGTTCATGTCTTGGCTGCGGTGTTCTTGCGATTTGATGACCACCACGCCCTCCTTGGTGATGCGCTGGTCAGACAAACACATCAGGCGTTCTTTCACATCGTCGGGCAAAGAAGACGCCATCACATCAAACCGCAGATGAATGGCGCTAGAAACTTTGTTGACGTTTTGCCCACCCGCACCCTGCGCGCGGATGGCCGTCACCTCGACTTCAGACTCTTTGATGTGCATCCGCCGCCTAGACGTGCCAGCCGGGCATCTCACCCATGGCCCACAAAATCAGGCTGATGGTGAAGAAAGAGGCCACCGTGGTGACCAACAAAGCCGCCGCACAAAAACCTTCTTGCCCATGACGCTGGGCCAACAACGGGTAGATACCCAACATGGGCATGCTGGCCAACAACACGGCGGACACCCGCAGGCTGGGCGGCATGGGGCCGACCACCAGCAACATCAAACCCACCGCCAAGGGGTGTAACACCAGTTTGCCTACCGCCACCCAACGCACTTCATGGAGCAAGCCGGCCACGCGCATGCCCACCAATGAGCCGCCGTTGACAAACAAGGCAATGGCGGCGGCCGAGGCCGCAAACAAGTTCACTGTTTTAGACAGCACCTCGGGCAAATGCAAATCAAGGATGGAACAGGCAAAGCCCAGCAGCATGGCTTGCATCAAGGGCATCTTTGCCAAACGTTTGAAACTTTGCATCACCATGCGTTGCCAAGACAGGTGCGCCGCGTCGGCACTGTCCGCGATGGCGAGCGCCAAAGGAATCGTCAGCAAATTCTCCACCAGCAAGGTGAGTGCAAAGCCAACGCCTGCGGCGGGCCCTAAGAACTGCAACAAGATCGGATAACCCATATAGCCGCTGTTGGACGAGCACACGCCCATGGCGACCATGGCACTTTCGGACAACGGTTTTTTTTGCCACCATCGCCACACACCAAAACCCACGGCAAAGGTCAGCAGTGAGCCCACCCCATAGGCCATGAGGTAACTCACATGCATGACCTCTGAGAAATTGCGTTGCGACAGCGCATTGAACAACATGGCTGGCAAAGCAAAGTTCAAGACAAAGCGGCCCAACACTTGACCATCCACCTTGCTGAACAGCCCGCGCCGCGTAGCCGCGAAGCCCAAGCCGATGGACAAAAATATCGGGCCGGTGATGGTGAGAATGTTGAGCATCAGCGCGTGGTGTTTATTGCTTTTGAATGCCAGCGCGTTGGATCACATCGCTCCAGCGTTTGATTTCGTTTTGTAACCAGTCGTGCGCTTGCGCCACCGTGCTGGCGTGCGGCTCCACATTCAAGTCCAACAGTTTTTGACGCACGGCGGGGTTTTGTACCGCGGCGTTGACTTCTTTGTTCAATCGGTCCACCACGGCTTGCGGTGTTTTGGCGGGCACGCCCAAGCCGTTCCAAGAGGTCGACACAAAATTAGGCACGCCGCCTTCTTTGGCAGTGGGCACCTGTGGCAAAGCCATGTTGCGTTTGGTGCCCGTCACGGCCAAGGCACGCAAAGCACCGCCTTTGATTTGCGGCAACACGGGGCTGAGCACCTCGACAGCCACATCAATTTGCCCGCCACGCAAAGCGGTCATCACGGCAGGCGTACCGTTGAATGGCACAACCTGCGCATCAATCCCCGCAGCGGACTTGAACAACTCAGCCGTCAAATGCTGGGTGCTGCCGATGTTGATGCTGCCGATGTTCAACTTGCCTGGGTTGGCCTTGGCCCAAGTCACCAACTCAGCGAGTGTTTGAAAACGCGACTCGGTTTGGGTGACGATGGCCAAATCAAACGTGCCCATCAACGACACGGGCGTGAAGTCTTTCACCGGGTCAAAGGGCAAGGACTTGAACAAGCCTGCGCTCACAGCGTTGGCGTTGGACATGAGCAGCACGGTGTAGCCATCGGGTTCGGACTTGGCCACCATTTCAGCAGCCACGATGCCGCCTGCGCCGGGACGGTTGTCAATCACCACGGCTTGCCCCAAGCCCTCAGACATTTTTTGCGCCACGGTGCGTGCGGTCAGGTCAGCCACGCCGCCCGCACCAAAGGGCACCACGATGCGCAAAGGCTTGTTGGGGTAAGACTGGGCGTGTGCGATCGGCCCTGCGACCACACACACAGTGGCTGCGGCGAGTGCGGCCAAACGGGAGAGAAAGAAGCGACGAATGTGCATGACAACTTTTCCGGTATGTAAGAAAAGCGTCAATTATCAAGCAACGCCTTCGCAAGCGATCGTGGCCGTAACGGGCGTTCAGTTGCAGGTCGGTACACTCTGGGCTTACGTTTTTTGACCCTCAAGGATTTGCCATGAACACGACCCCTTCCGGCCTGCAATACACCGACAACGTGGTGGGCGATGGCGCGACAGCCGCCGCTGGCCAGCACGTGACCGTGCACTACACCGGGTGGCTCTACAAAGACGGCGAACAAGGCGCCAAGTTTGACTCCAGCCGCGACCGCAATGATCCGTTTGACTTCCCGCTCGGCGCAGGCATGGTCATCAAAGGCTGGGACGAAGGCGTGCAAGGCATGAAGATTGGTGGCCAACGCACCCTCATCATCCCGCCCGAACTGGGCTATGGCGCACGCGGCGCAGGCGGCGTGATCCCAGCGAACGCCACCTTGAAATTTGACGTTGAGCTGCTCGGCCTCGAATAAGCCCAAAGCGCGTCTGCGCTGCAAAATTTACAAAACCACTCTTGAAATAGGGTGAGATGGCCTCAGCTTGGCTGAGTCCATCGTCCACAAGCCTTCAAAGCATGTCAGAACAAACAGAAAACCAAGCCACCGCAGCCGCGCATTTGGCGGCTCACATCGCAGCCCAAGCGCCTGCCACTGAACTCCCTCCTGAACCCGCCGCGCCCCTCGACCCATTGCTGGCAGCTCAAGCCGAAATTGCCGCCTTGCAAGCCAAGGCCGCAGATCTGCAAGATCACTATGTGCGTGGTCAAGCCGAGGTGCAAAACGCCCGCCGCCGTGCGGATGAAGAAGTGTCCAAAGCCCGCAAGTTCGCGCTCGAGAGCTTTGCCGACAGCTTGCTGCCCGTGCTCGACAGCTTGGAAGCTGGCTTGGCCGTGCAAACCGCCACGCCTGAGCAAATCCGTGAAGGCGCTGAAGCCACGCTGCGTCAACTCAAAAGCGCCTTGGAGCGCAACAAAGTGCTGGCCATCGACCCCGCAGCCGGCGCCAAGTTTGACCCCGCACAGCACCAAGCCATCAGCGTCGTGCCCGCCGAACAAGAGGCCAACACGGTGGTCACGGTACTGCAAAAAGGCTACTTGATCGCCGAGCGCGTGTTGCGCCCTGCCTTGGTCACGGTCGCTGCGCCTAAATAAAACACTTGAAATTGGCAAAGTTAGCCATAACTAAGCCTCATCTGAATTTTTGAAAATTACTGGAGTTACAAATGGGAAGAATCATCGGTATTGACTTGGGCACCACCAACTCGTGCGTGGCCATCATGGAAGGCAACACGACCAAAGTGATCGAAAACGCCGAAGGCGCTCGCACCACCCCGTCGATCATTGCGTATCAAGAAGACGGCGAAATTTTGGTGGGCGCCTCCGCCAAACGCCAAGCGGTCACCAACCCACGCAACACGCTGTACGCGGTCAAGCGTTTGATCGGTCGCAAGTTTGCGGAAAAAGAAGTTCAAAAAGACATCGACTTGATGCCGTACACCATTGCCAAAGCCGACAACGGCGACGCATGGGTGGAAGTGCGCGGCAACAAGTTGGCCCCGCCTCAAATTAGCGCTGAAATTCTGCGCAAGATGAAGAAAACCGCCGAAGACTATCTCGGCGAAGAAGTGACCGAAGCCGTCATCACGGTGCCCGCTTACTTCAACGACGCACAGCGCCAAGCCACCAAAGACGCCGGCCGCATCGCTGGCTTGGATGTCAAGCGCATCATCAACGAACCCACTGCAGCGGCTTTGGCTTTCGGTTTGGACAAAACCGAAAAAGGCGATCGCAAGATTGCGGTGTATGACTTGGGTGGCGGCACATTTGACGTGTCCATCATCGAAATCGCCGACGTCGATGGCGAAAAACAATTCGAGGTGTTGTCCACCAACGGCGACACGTTCTTGGGCGGCGAAGACTTCGACCAACGCATCATCGACTTCATCATTGCCGAATTCAAGAAAGAATCTGGCGTTGATTTGTCCAAAGACGTGCTGGCCTTGCAACGCCTGAAAGAAGCTGCCGAAAAAGCCAAGATTGAGTTGTCTTCTGCCACCTCGACCGACATCAACTTGCCTTACATCACCGCAGATGCCACAGGCCCTAAGCACTTGAACATCAAGCTCAACCGTGCGAAGTTGGAGCAACTGGTGGACGAGTTGGTGGAGCGCACCATCGCCCCTTGTCGCATTGCCATCAAAGATGCGGGCGTGTCGGTGAGCGACATCGATGACGTGATCTTGGTGGGCGGTATGAGCCGCATGCCCAAGGTGCAGGAAAAAGTCAAAGAGTTCTTCGGCCAAGAGCCACGTCGTGACGTGAACCCTGACGAAGCCGTGGCCGTGGGCGCTGCGATTCAAGGTCAGGTGTTGTCTGGCGACCGCACCGACGTGCTGTTGCTCGACGTCACACCACTGTCCTTGGGTATCGAAACCTTGGGCGGCGTGATGACCAAGATGATCGCCAAGAACACGACCATCCCCACGAAGTTTGCGCAAACCTTCTCGACTGCTGACGACAACCAACCTGCCGTGACCATCAAGGTCTACCAAGGTGAGCGCGAAATGGCGTCTGGCAATAAGAGCTTGGGCGAGTTCAACCTCGAAGGCATCGCACCTGCAGCCCGCGGCACACCGCAAATTGAAGTGTCATTTGACATTGACGCCAACGGCATCTTGCATGTGGGCGCCAAAGACAAAGCCACCGGCAAAGAAAACAAGATCACGATCAAGGCCAACTCTGGCTTGTCTGAAGACGAGATTCAACAAATGGTGAAAGACGCCGAGTTGAACGCCGTCGAAGACAAGAAAAAGCTGGAAATCGTGCAATCACGCAACCAAGCGGACGCCGCTGTCCACAGCGTGAAGAAGAGCTTGGGCGAACACGGTGACAAGCTCGATGCAGGCGAAAAAGAAGCCATCGAAGCGGCCATCAAGGCGGTCGAAGAAGCCTTGAAAGGCGAAGACAAAGCCGAGATCGATGCCAAAACGGAAGCTTTGATGACCGCTTCGCAAAAGCTGGGCGAAAAAGTCTACGCTGACATGCAAGCGGCCCAAGCTGCCGGTGGCGCAGCCGCTGGCTCTGAAGCCAAACCAGCCGACGACAATGTGGTCGACGCTGAAGTGAAAGAAGTCAAAAAAGGCTAATCTTTTTCCCTAGCTTTTCAGCTGAATTCGCCGCGTTTCGCCTGCCCAGGTGAACACGCGGCGAAGTCTTGAATAAGCCCCACAAAAAACGGCACTGACCACACCATGTCCAAACGCGATTTTTATGAAGTTCTCGGCGTCGCCAAAGGCGCGAGTGACGACGAGA
>CANBWY010000055.1 GCA_947373245.1 Comamonadaceae bacterium | reverse complement strand
AATTAATTTTCTTGGCATAGATGGTGCAGTGCAGTATCCTTCTCGTCCCGCTGAATTTAAGAGGAATGCGCCATGACCACGGCTGCCCATCAAGCACAACTGCAATCTCAGGGTTTGTACGACCCATCCAATGAACATGACGCCTGTGGCGTGGGTTTTGTTGCCCACATCAAGGGGCAAAAGAGCCATGCCATCGTTGGGCAAGCGCTGAAGATTTTGGAAAACCTCGATCACCGTGGTGCTGTGGGTGCAGATGCACTCATGGGCGACGGCGCAGGTATCTTGATTCAACTGCCCGATGCCTTGTACCGCGAAGAGATGGCCAAGCAGGGCGTGACCTTGCCCCCACTCGGTGAGTACGGCGTGGGTATGGTGTTTTTGCCCAAAGAGCAAGCCTCACGTTTGGCGTGCGAGCAAGAGCTCAACCGTGCTGTGTTGGCCGAAGGTCAAGTGTTGTTGGGCTGGCGCGATGTGCCGGTCAACCTCGACATGCCGATGTCGCCTACCGTGCGCGCCAAAGAGCCCGTGATGCGTCAAATCTTCATCGGTCGCGGCAATGACGTGATCGTGCAAGACGCGTTGGAACGCAAGCTGTATGTGATCCGCAAAACAGCCAGCGCCGCGATTCAAAACTTGAACTTGAAGCACGGCAAAGAATATTACGTGCCCAGCATGTCTAGCCGTACGGTGATCTACAAAGGTTTGCTGCTGGCCGACCAAGTGGGCACGTATTTCAAAGACTTGTCTGATGAGCGTTGCGTGTCTGCCCTCGGTTTGGTGCACCAACGTTTCTCCACCAACACCTTCCCAGAATGGCCCTTGGCTCACCCGTACCGCTATGTGGCGCACAACGGTGAGATCAACACCGTCAAAGGCAACTACAACTGGATGAAGGCCCGCGAAGGCGTGATGTCTTCCCCCGTGTTGGGCGACGACTTGCAAAAGCTCTACCCCATCAGCTTTGCCGACCAGTCGGACACCGCCACCTTCGACAACTGCCTTGAGCTGTTGACCATGTCTGGCTATCCCATCAGCCAAGCCGTGATGATGATGATCCCAGAGCCATGGGAACAACACACCACGATGGACGAGCGTCGCAAGGCTTTCTACGAATACCACGCTGCGATGTTGGAGCCTTGGGACGGCCCAGCGTCCATCGTGTTCACCGATGGCCGCCAAATTGGCGCCACCTTGGACCGCAACGGTTTGCGCCCCTCACGCTACTGCATCACCGACGACGACATGGTCATCATGGGCTCTGAGTCTGGCGTGTTGCCCGTGCCAGAGAGCAAGATCGTTCGCAAGTGGCGTTTGCAGCCCGGCAAGATGTTCTTGATCGACCTTGAGCAAGGTCGCATGATTGACGACGAAGAACTCAAAGCCGGCCTGACCAACACCAAGCCCTACAAACAATGGATCGAAAACGTGCGCATCCGTTTGGACGACGTGATTCATCCTGTTGCCGGCGAAAGCGCCAAAGAGCTGCCCATCGGTGCCTCAGAGCCGCTCGGCGTTGGCTTAGAAGATGCCAGCCCCGCTTTGTTGGATTTGCAACAAGCGTTTGGCTATAGCCAAGAAGACATCAAGTTCTTGATGGCCCCGATGGCCATCAACGGCGAAGAAGGCATTGGCTCCATGGGCAACGACAGCCCCTTGGCCGTGTTGTCTAGCAAAAACAAACCGCTCTACAACTACTTCAAGCAGTTGTTCGCGCAAGTGACCAACCCACCGATCGACCCGATCCGTGAAGCCATCGTCATGTCGCTGGTGTCGTTCGTGGGCCCCAAGCCCAACTTGCTCGACATCAACCAAGTCAACCCACCCATGCGCTTGGAAGTCAGCCAGCCTGTGCTGGACTTTGCCGACATGGCTAAGTTGCGCGACATCGAACAACACACCCACGGCAAGTTCAAGAGCGCCACGCTCGACGTGACTTACCCCTTGGTGTGGGGCCATGACGGCGTGGAAGCCAAGTTGGCTTCGCTGTGCGCTGAGGCGGTGGACGCCATCAAAGGTGGCCACAACATTTTGATCATCAGCGACCGCGCTGTGAGCGCCACAAACGTGGCCATCCCTGCTGCGTTGGCTTTGTCCGCTATCCACCAGCATTTGGTGCGCGAAGGCTTGCGCACCACCGCTGGTTTGGTGGTTGAAACAGGCAGCGCTCGCGAAGTGCATCACTTTGCCGTGTTGGCTGGCTACGGCGCAGAAGCCGTGCACCCTTACCTCGCCATGCAAACCTTGGCAGCGATGCACAAGGACTTGCCCGCTGACTTGTCGACCGAAAAAGCGATTTACAACTACGTCAAAGCCATTGGCAAAGGTCTGTCCAAGATCATGTCCAAGATGGGCGTCTCGACCTACATGTCTTACTGCGGTGCGCAGTTGTTCGAAGCCATCGGCATCAACACTGAGACTGTGAATAAATATTTCACCGGCACACCTAGCCGCGTGGAAGGTATTGGCATTTTCGAAATGGCGGAAGAAGCCATTCGCATGCACAAGGCGGCGTTCGGCGCCGATCCTGTGTTGGCCAACATGCTCGACACCGGCGGTGAATACGCTTGGCGCGCACGCGGTGAAGAGCACATGTGGACGCCAGATGCGATTGCCAAGTTGCAACACAGCACCCGCTCCAACAACTTCAACACGTACAAAGAGTACGCACAAATTGTCAATGACCAAAACAAGCGTCACCTGACATTGCGCGGTTTGTTCGAATTCAAGATTGACCCAGCGAAAGCCATCTCGGTGGACGAAGTTGAACCCGCTACAGAGATCGTCAAACGTTTCGCCACTGGCGCAATGTCGCTCGGCTCGATCAGCACGGAAGCGCACGCCACTTTGGCCGTGGCGATGAACCGCATCGGCGGCAAGTCCAACACGGGCGAGGGCGGTGAAGACCCCGCGCGTTACCGCAACGAACTCAAAGGCATCCCGATCAAAAAGGGCGACACCTTGAAGTCCATCATCGGTGCCGATGTGGTTGAAGTTGACATGCCTTTGCAAGATGGCGACAGCCTGCGTTCACGCATCAAGCAAGTGGCTTCTGGCCGCTTCGGTGTGACCGCTGAATACCTGTCTTCGTCTGACCAAATTCAGATCAAGATGGCCCAAGGCGCCAAGCCCGGCGAAGGTGGTCAGTTGCCAGGCGCGAAAGTGTCTGAGTACATTGGCAAGCTGCGTTACAGCGTGCCAGGCGTGGGTTTGATTTCTCCTCCTCCACACCACGACATCTATTCCATCGAAGACTTGGCTCAGCTGATTCACGACTTGAAGAACGTTGCCCCTCACGCGGACATCAGCGTGAAGTTGGTGGCCGAAATCGGCGTGGGCACGATTGCCGCAGGCGTTGCCAAGTGCAAGGCCGATCATGTGGTGATTGCTGGGCACGACGGCGGCACAGGTGCATCGCCTTGGTCGTCGATCAAGCATTGCGGCAGCCCTTGGGAAATCGGTTTGGCCGAAACCCAACAAACCTTGGTGTTGAACGGTTTGCGCGGTCGTATCCGTGTGCAAGCCGACGGCCAAATGAAAACCGGCCGCGACGTGGCGGTGGGTGCATTGCTCGGTGCTGACGAGTTCGGCTTCGCCACCGCACCGCTGGTGGTGGAAGGCTGCATCATGATGCGCAAGTGCCACTTGAACACTTGCCCCGTGGGCGTCGCGACGCAAGACCCTGAATTGCGTAAGAAGTTCACAGGCAAGCCTGAGCACGTCGTCAACTACTTCTTCTTCATCGCTGAAGAAGTGCGTCAAATCATGGCGCAGCTGGGTATTCGCAAGTTCGACGACATGATCGGCCGCGCCGACTTGCTCGACATGCGTCACGGCATCGAACACTGGAAAGCCTCTGGCCTCGACTTCGGTCGTTTGTTGGCGGTGCCGCAGGTGGCCCACGATGTGCCTAAGTTCCATGTGTCGCATCAAGACCACGGCTTGGACAAAGCACTGGACCAAAAACTCATCGAGAAATCCAAGCCCGCCATCGAGCGCGGCGAGAAGGTGCAGTTCATGGAAGTGGCTCGCAACGTCAACCGCTCTGTCGGTGCGATGTTGTCTGGCGCAGTGACCAAGGTGCACCCTGAAGGTTTGCCAGATGACAGCATCCGCATCCAACTCGAAGGTACGGGCGGTCAATCGTTCGGCGCGTTCTTGTGCAACGGCATCACGTTGTACCTCATTGGTGACGCCAATGACTACACCGGCAAAGGCTTGTCAGGCGGCCGCGTGGTAGTTCGCCCGAGCATTGATTTCCGTGGCGAAGCTGTCAATAACATCATCGTGGGTAACACCGTGATGATCGGCGCGACACGTGGCGAAGCGTTCTTCTCAGGCGTAGCTGGCGAGCGTTTCGCGGTGCGTTTGTCTGGCGCGACCGCCGTGGTCGAAGGCACAGGCGACCACGGTTGCGAATACATGACAGGCGGTACGGTGGCGGTGCTGGGTAAAACTGGCCGCAACTTCGCTGCGGGCATGAGCGGCGGCGTGGCCTATGTGTACGACGAAGATGGCCAGTTCGACAAAAAGTGCAATACCGCCATGGTTTCCATGGAAAAAGTGTTGACCGCTGCCGAGCAAGAAGCCTCGTTGCCACGCGCCATTTGGCACCGTGACCAAACCGACGAAGCACAACTCAAGAAGTTGCTCGAAGACCACCACCGTTGGACGGGCTCCAAGCGCGCCCGCGACTTGTTGGACAACTGGGCGACTGCGCGTACCAAGTTTGTCAAAGTGTTCCCCAACGAATACAAGCGTGCATTGGGTGAGTTGAACGCAGCCAAGACTGCCAAAGCGCCAGCTGCATCGGCTAAAAAAGCCGTTGCCGCCAAATAATGCAACGCACCAGTAAAAGGATTTGAATCATGGGAAAAGTCACTGGCTTTATGGATATTGAGCGTCTTGAAGAGGGCTATAAGCCCGTCAAAGAGCGTTTGAAAAACTACGACGAATTTGTGATCGCTTTGGACGACAAGCAAGCGCACGATCAAGCTGCACGTTGCATGGACTGCGGCACACCGTTTTGTAACAACGGCTGCCCTGTCAACAACATCATTCCGGACTTCAACGACTTGGTCTACCAAGGCGATTGGAAGAACGCGATTGACGTGCTGCACAGCACCAACAACTTCCCCGAGTTCACCGGCCGCATCTGCCCCGCACCTTGCGAAGCCGCGTGCGTGGTGAACGTCAATGGTGACGCGGTGGGCATCAAGTCCATCGAGCACGCCATCATCGACAAAGCTTGGTCCGAAGGCTGGGTGGTGGCGCAACCCGCCAAAAACAAGACAGGCAAGAAGGTCGCTGTCGTGGGCTCAGGCCCTGCCGGCATGGCCGCTGCACAACAGTTGGCGCGCGTTGGTCACGACGTGACCTTGTTCGAAAAGAACGACCGCATTGGTGGCTTGCTGCGCTACGGCATTCCTGACTTCAAGATGGAAAAGTCGCACATCGACCGCCGTGCCAAACAGCTGGCCGCCGAAGGCGTGACCATCCGCACCAACGTGATGGTGGGCGAGTTGCCCAAAGGCTCTAAGGTCACCAACTGGGCCAAAGAAACCATCACGCCCGCACAGCTGCAAAAAGACTTTGATGCTGTGTTGTTGACCGGTGGTTCAGAGCAGTCACGCGATTTGCCCGCACCGGGCCGCGACTTGGCGGGCATTCACTTCGCCATGGAGTTTTTGCCGCAGCAAAACAAGGTCAATGGCGGCGACAAAGTCAAAGACCAATTGCGTGCTGACGGCAAACACGTGGTGGTCATTGGCGGTGGCGACACCGGCTCTGACTGCGTAGGCACCAGCACACGCCACGGCGCTGCAGGCGTGGTTCAGTTCGAGGTGATGCCTATGCCACCCGAACACGAGAACAAGCCTTTGGTGTGGCCTTACTGGCCGCTGAAGCTGCGCACCAGCTCTAGCCACGACGAGAGCGCTGAAAAAGGTTTACTCAAGCGTGAGTTCGCTATTTCCACCAAAGAGTTTGTCGGTGAAAACGGCAAAGTCACTGGCGTCAAAACCGTTCGCGTTGAATGGAAAGACGGCAAGATGGTCGAAGTGGCGGGCTCCGAAGAAATTATCAAGGCCGACCTCGTGTTGTTGGCGATGGGCTTTGTGAACCCCGTGGCCACCATTATGGAAGGCTTCGGCGTTGAAAAAGACGCACGTGGTAACGCCAAAGCCACGACGGAGTTCACTGGTGGCTATGCCACCAACGTGCCCAAAGTGTTTGCGGCTGGCGACATCCGTCGCGGCCAATCCTTGGTGGTGTGGGCGATCCGTGAAGGCCGTCAAGCCGCACGTTCGGTGGATGAGTTCTTGATGGGCGCGAGCGACTTGCCTCGGTAACTTCTCAGCTTTACAAGCCTATGACGGCTTGCCTTTAAAATAGCAAAAGCTGGCCTGTTTGTATCAATAGGCCAGCTTTTGTTTCTATGAATAACACTTCTCCTTTAAACACAAACCCTGACGCCTTGGTCGAGCTGCGCGACATTCGCTTTGGCTATGGCGAACGCGTCATCTTGGACGGCATTTCGCTCACCATCCCGCGTGGCAAGGTGACGGCGCTCATGGGCGCCTCGGGTGGCGGCAAGACCACGGTGATGCGCTTGATCGGTGGGCAGTACACCGCCCAAGCGGGCAGCCTCACGTTTGATGGTCAAGAAGTGGCCGCGCTCAATCCCACCGAGCTGTATGCCGCGCGCCGCCGCATGGGCATGCTGTTTCAGTTTGGCGCGTTGTTCACCGATTTGAGCGTGTTTGACAACGTGGCTTTCCCGTTGCGCGAACACACCGATTTAAGCGAATCCATGATTCGCGACATCGTGCTGATGAAGCTTGAAGCCGTGGGTCTGCGTGGCGCACGTGATTTGATGCCCAGCGAAGTCTCAGGCGGCATGGCCCGACGCGTGGCCTTGGCACGCGCCATGGCACTCGACCCGGAACTCATCATGTACGACGAGCCATTTGCGGGCTTGGACCCTATTTCTCTCGGCACCGCAGCACGCTTGATTCGCCAGCTCAATGACACGCTGGGCCTGACCAGCATCATCGTGTCGCACGATTTGGATGAAACTTTCCACATCGCCGACCAAGTGATCGTGTTGGCCAATGGCAAGATCGCGGCGCAAGGCACACCCGATGAGGTGCGTCACAGCACCGACCCCTTGGTGAAGCAGTTTGTCACGGCAGCCCCTGAAGGCCCTGTGCAGTTTCATTACCCAGGCCCTAGCGTGGCGCAAGACTTTGGCGTGGAGGGCGACGTATGAAATTCGTCGAAAGCTTAGGTTTTGCGGTGCGCAGCTACTTGGCCGGTTTGGGCTTGGGGGCGCGTTTGTTCATCCGTTTGGTGGGCCTGTTTGGCAGCAGCATGCGCCGTTTTGGCTTGGTGCGTGACCAAGTGCATTTCTTGGGCAACTACTCGCTGGCCATCATTGCTGTGTCGGGTTTGTTTGTGGGTTTTGTGCTCAGCTTGCAGGGCTACTACACCTTGCAGCGGTACGGCTCGTCCGAAGCCTTGGGCTTGCTGGTGGCTTTGAGTTTGGTGCGTGAACTCGGACCTGTGGTGAGCGCTTTGCTGTTTGCCGGCCGTGCCGGTACATCGCTCACCGCTGAAATTGGTTTGATGAAGGCTGGCGAGCAACTCAGCGCCATGGACATGATGGCCGTCGATCCCGTGCGCCGGATCTTGGCGCCACGTTTTTGGGGCGGCATCATCGCGCTACCCGTGCTGTCGGCGGTTTTCAGTGCTGTGGGCATTTTGGGTGGATGGATGGTGGGCGTTTTGATGATTGGCGTGGACGCGGGTTCGTTCTGGAGCCAGATGCAAGGCGGCGTTGACGTGTGGAAAGACGTGGGCAACGGCGTGGTCAAGAGCCTCGTGTTTGGTGTGACTGTCACGTTTGTCGCGCTGCTGCAAGGCTATGAGGCGCAGCCTACGCCCGAAGGTGTTTCGCGCGCCACCACCAAAACGGTGGTGGTCGCTTCGTTGGCGGTGTTGGGGTTGGACTTCATCCTCACCGCCATGATGTTCAGTATTTGATGAATCGAGGAAGCTATGCAACGCTCCAAAAATGATGTGTGGGTCGGCTTGTTTGTGCTCTTGGGCGCAGCAGCAATTTTGTTTTTGGCCTTGAAATCGGCCAATTTGTTGACCTTGAATTTCCAGTCCAACTACGCCGTGACCGCGCGCTTTGACAACATTGGCGGCTTGAAGCGCCAAGCCGCTGTGAAAAGCGCAGGCGTGGTGGTGGGGCGTGTGGAGTCCGTCACGTTTGACGACAAAACGTTCCAAGCCACGGTGACCATGAGCATCGAAAGCCGTTACCAATTCCCCAAAGACAGCTCCTTGAAGATTCTCACCAGCGGCTTGCTGGGCGAGCAATACATTGGCATTGAGGCCGGTTCCGAGGCCGACAATTTGGCAGCGGGTGACCGCATTCAATCCACCCAATCTGCGGTGGTGTTGGAAAATTTGATTAGTCAATTCTTGTTCAACAAGGCGGCTGAACCTACGCCTGAAAAGGGGAGCAAATGATGCGTGCGTTGTTGACTCGTTCCTGCATGGGGGCCATCCTGGTGGCCTTGGCGGTGCTGAGCACCGGTTGTGCGACTGGCCCGAATGCCAACCCCAAAGATCCGCTCGAGCCGATGAACCGCAGCGTCACGCGTTTCAACGATGCCTTGGATGACAACGTGGTCAAACCCGCCGCCATCGGTTATCGCGATTACATCCCGCAGCCCGTGCAAAAGGGCGTGAGTAATTTTTTCCGCAACCTGGCTGATGTGTGGTCGACGGTCAACAGTGGTTTGCAACTCAAAGGCCGACCAACGGCAGAGTCGTTGATGCGCGTGGTGGTGAACACCACGGTGGGTATTTACGGTGTGTTCGATGTGGCGACAGACATTGGCCTCGAGCGCCACCCCGAAGACTTTGGTCAAACCCTGGGTTACTGGGGCGTACCGAATGGTCCTTATTTGGTGTTGCCTGTGTTTGGCCCTTCGACGGTGCGTGACACGTCGATGCTGCCATTGGAGTTGTCGACCGATTTTGTCAGCAAGCATGATGTGGTGGCCGAGCGCAACGTCGCGTCGGTCACACGCATTGTGGACAAGCGGGCGAGTTTGTTGAAAACCACGGATTTGCTGACAGACGCTGCGCTGGACAAGTACAGCTTCACGCGTGATGCTTACCTACAGTACCGCCGAAATCAGATTTACGACGGCAACCCGCCAGACGACGTCGAGTTGCCTGACCCGAGCGCTGCCCCTGCGCCAAAGAACAATTGAATCCCTTGGAGTTTGAAACCATGAACCGCTTTTTGTCACGCCGCACCTTCTCTGCTTTGACCTTGGGTGTTGTTTTCGCGCTGGGCATGGGGCGCGCTGTGTACGCCTCGGAAGAGTCCGCCGATGTGTTCATCAAGCGCGTCTCAGGCGATATCTTGGAGGCGATCAAAGCAGACAAGTCCATCCACAGCGGCGACGTGAACAAGATCATCACCTTGGTGGACCAACGCGTCATGCCCAACGTCAATTTTTTGCGCATGACGGCTTCAGCGGTGGGGCCAACTTGGCGTCAAGCCACGCCTGAGCAGCAAAAGCGCTTGCAAGATGAGTTCAAGGTTTTGCTGGTTCGCACCTACGCGGGCGCTTTGGGGCAGGTGAATGATCAAAGCATTGTGGTCAAGCCTTTGCGCGCAGCGGCTGAGGACAAAGAAGTATTGGTGCGCACCGAAGTGCGTGGCAAAGGCGATCCGATTCAGCTGGACTACCGCGTCGAGAAGTCGACCGATGGCGCGGGTTGGAAGGTTTACAACATGAACGTGATGGGCATTTGGTTGGTCGAAAATTACCGCAGCCAGTTCGCCCAAGAAATCAACGCCAAAGGCGTGGACGGTTTGATTGCCAGCTTGAGCGAGCGCAACAAAACCAATGCCCGAACTGCCAAGTAAGCCATGAGCGCCACGCCCCCCTCCTTTGCTTTGCCGGCTGTTGTGATGCAGGCGCAAGCCCAATCCGTGGCCGATGGCTTGGTGCAGTCTTTGACCGCCCAGTTGGCGCAAGGCGGCGAGGCCGTGTTGGACGCCTCGGCTTTGACGCAGTTTGACTCCTCCGCTTTGGCGGTGGTGCTGGCCTGCCGTCGCGCCGTTTTGGCCAAAGGCGCGCAACTGCGCATCACGGGCCTGCCTGCGCGTGCGCAAGCGTTGGCCAAGGTCTATGGCCTGAGCGCTTTGCTTCACTAAAGCGCACCGCTGGCTTGGGCCAAGTCGGTGCTACCAAATGTGGGCATTGGTAAAGCCTTAAAATCAAAGGTTACCTATGGCTGCTATTTCTTTTCAATCCGTCTCCAAAACCTTTCAAACTGCCCGAGGTCCGTTTCAGGCACTCGATGGCGTGCGTTTTGACATTCAAAGCGGCGAGTTTTTTGGATTATTAGGCCCCAACGGCGCGGGCAAAACCACCCTCATCAGCATCTTGGCCGGTTTGGCTCAAGCGACCTCGGGCGTGGTGCTGGTGCACGGCGTGAATGTGGCCACCCAGTCTGCGCAAGCCCGTCGCATGCTGGGTGTGGTGCCACAAGAGTTGGTGTTTGACCCCTTCTTCAATGTGCGCGAAGCTTTGAAGTTTCAGTCGGGTTACTTTGGCGTCAAGCACAACGACGCTTGGATTGATGAGCTCTTGCACTGCCTAGGTTTGGCGGACAAAGCCAATCACAACATGCGCCAACTCTCGGGCGGTATGAAGCGGCGCATGCTGGTGGCGCAAGCCTTGGTGCACAAACCGCCCGTCATCGTGCTGGATGAGCCGACCGCCGGTGTAGACGTGGAGTTGCGCCAAACCCTGTGGCAGTTCATTGCCAAGCTCAACCGCGAGGGCAGCACCGTGTTGCTGACCACGCATTACCTCGAAGAAGCGGAGGCTTTGTGCAACCGCATCGCCATGCTCAAAAACGGCAAAGTGGTGGCGCTAGACACCACCACGGAGTTGCTCAAAGCGGCATCCAGCAATGTGTTGCGCTTCAAACTCGACGCTGAATTGCCTCCTGCACTGGCTGCCAAGGCGCGGGTGACCGGCCGCATCGTGCAGTTCCCCGCGCACGATGCCTTGGAAATTGAACGTTACCTCTCCGCTGTGCGCGAAGCCGGTTTGCACGCGCAAGACGTGGAAATTCGCAAAGCCGATTTGGAAGATGTGTTTCTCGATGTGATGCACCAACACGAAGAGGTGAAGGCATGATGACCGGCTGGACCATGTTGTTCTACAAAGAGGTGCTGCGCTTTTGGAAGGTGGGTTTCCAAACCGTGGCAGCGCCTGTGTTGACCGCAGTGATGTATCTGATGATTTTTGGCCATGTGCTCGAAGCGCATGTGCAGGTGTACGACGGTGTGAGCTACACCGCATTTTTGATTCCGGGCTTGGTGATGATGAGCGTGTTGCAAAACGCGTTTGCCAACAGCTCCTCGTCCATGGTGCAAAGCAAGATCATGGGCAACTTGGTGTTCTTGTTGCTCACGCCACTGTCTCACTGGAGCTGGTTTTTTGCTTATGCCTTGTCGGCCATGGTGCGCGGCCTCGTGGTGGGCATGGGCGTCATGCTGGCGGGTGTGTTGTTTGTGTGGCAGTCGTCGGTGTTGAATTTTTCACTGATGCCCGCAGACCCTGCATGGGTCATCGCCTTTGCGGTGCTGGGGGCGCTCATGCTCGGAACCATGGGCTTGATTGCCGGTTTGTGGGCCGATAAGTTTGACCAAATGGCGGCGTTCCAAAACTTCATCATCATGCCGATGACGTTTTTGAGCGGCGTGTTTTATTCCATCCACTCACTGCCCAGCTTTTGGCAAAGCGTGAGCCACCTCAACCCGTTTTTCTACATGATTGACGGTTTTCGCTTTGGTTTCTTTGGCCAGAGCGATGTGTCGCCTTGGCTCAGCCTCGGCGTGGTGGGGGTGTGCTTGGCATTGGTGTCGGCCGTGGCGCTGTACTTGCTGCGCACGGGATACAAAATTCGAGGATAAAGATGACTGCACAAGAATTACAAGCATTGATCGCCGCAGGCTTGCCCTGTGAGCACTTGCACGTGGAGGGCGATGGCCGTCATTGGTATGCCACCTTGGTGTCGGCTGAGTTTGAAGGCAAGCGCCTCATTCAGCGCCACCAACGCGTGTACGCCACCTTGGGCGACAAAATGAAAACCGATGAAGTGCACGCTTTGTCCATGAAAACCTACACGCCTGCCGAGTGGCAAGCTGCTCCTCAAGCTTAAGAAACCCTATGGATAAATTACTCGTTCGCGGCGGTCGCACCCTCCATGGTGAAGTGCTGATTTCAGGCGCTAAGAATGCTGCACTGCCCGAGCTGTGCGCAGCTTTGTTGACTGACCAGCCTGTGACCCTGCACAACGTGCCGCAATTGCAAGACGTGGCCACCATGCTCAAGCTCATCCGCAACATGGGCGTGACTGCCGAGCGCGCGGATGACGGTACCGTGAGTTTGGATGCGGGCGGCTTGCACAACCCCGAAGCTCCCTATGAGCTGGTGAAAACGATGCGTGCGTCAGTGTTGGCACTCGGCCCCTTGTTGGCCCGTTTTGGCCACGCCAAGGTGTCGCTGCCGGGTGGCTGTGCCATTGGCTCACGTCCTGTGGACCAGCACTTGAAAGGCTTGCAAGCCATGGGTGCCGAGATTGAGGTGGACCACGGCTACATGGTCGCCAAGTTGGGGGGTGGTCGCACACGCCTCAAAGGCGCACGCATTGCCACTGACATGGTGACGGTCACGGGGACAGAGAACTTCCTCATGGCTGCGGCTTTGGCGGATGGCGAGACTGTTTTGGAAAACGCCGCGCAAGAACCCGAGATTCCAGATTTGGCAGAAATGCTCATCGCCATGGGCGCGAAGATTGAAGGCCACGGCACCAGTCGCATTCATATCCAAGGTGTGGCGCGCTTGCACGGTTGCACCCACAAAGTAGTGGCCGACCGCATTGAAGCCGGTACGTTCTTGTGCGCGGTGGCTGCCACTGGCGGCGATGTGTTTTTGCGTCACGCCCGTGCCGACCATTTGGACGCGGTCATCGACAAGCTGCGCGATGCAGGTGCAATCGTCACCGCCAACGCAGAGGGCATTCGCATCCAAGGCACAGCGCCGGCGTTCGAACACCTCAAGGCGCAAAACTTCCGCACCACTGAATACCCAGGCTTTCCCACCGACATGCAAGCGCAGTTCATGGTTTTGAACGCGATTGCCAAGGGCGCATCGAAGGTGACTGAAACGATTTTTGAAAACCGCTTCATGCACGTCAACGAGTTGGTGCGCTTGGGTGCGCACATCCAAATCGATGGCAAAGTGGCCGTGCTCGAAGGCGTGCAAAAGCTCTCGGGTGCGACCGTGATGGCCACCGATTTGCGTGCGTCTGCCTCGCTCGTGATTGCCGGTTTGGTGGCTGATGGCGAAACTTTGGTGGACCGCATCTACCACTTGGACCGTGGCTACGACAAGATGGAAGCCAAGCTGCGCGCCATTGGCGCTGACATTGAAAGAGTCAAATGAACGGCACCTCTGCGAATACCATGCTGACCCTCGCCCTCTCCAAAGGCCGCATTTTTGATGAAACCATGCCGCTGCTCAAAGCCGCCGGCATTGAAGTGCTCGAAGACCCAGAAAAATCTCGCAAGCTCATCTTGCCGACCAACCACGCGAATGTGCGCGTGGTGCTGGTGCGTGCCTCTGACGTGCCCACGTATGTGCAATACGGTGGTGCTGATTTGGGTGTGACGGGCCTCGACACCTTGATCGAACACGGCGGTGGTGTGGCAGGCGGCGTGGCCGCTACGGGCTTGTATCAACCGCTCGATTTGCAAATTGCCAAATGCCGCATGAGCGTGGCCGTGCGTTCCGACTTCGACTACGCGGCCATGGTCAAGCAAGGCGCACGTTTGAAGGTGGCGACCAAGTACACCTCCATCGCGCGTGACTTCTTCGCCACCAAAGGCGTGCACGTCGATTTGGTCAAGCTCTATGGTTCCATGGAGTTGGCACCGCTCACAGGCTTGGCCGATGCCATTGTGGACTTGGTGTCTACCGGCAATACGCTCAAAGCCAACCACTTGGTGGAAGTCGAGCGCATCATGGACATCAGCTCGCGCTTGGTGGTCAACCAAGCTGCGCTCAAGATGAAGCAGGCCGACATTCGCCGCATCATCGACGCTTTCTCTGCGGCACTGCCCGTAGCTAAGTAACCCTCACAACACAGTACACAAGATGGCCAAACCGCTTCGTCTCTCGACCACCAGCCCCACCTTTGAAGCTGATTTCAAAGCGCGTCTGCATTGGTCTGCCGACACCGACGCAGCCATCGAACAACGCGTGGCCGACATCTTGGCCGATGTGCAACAGCGTGGCGACGCTGCCGTGCTTGCGTACACCGAGCGCTTTGACGGCCTGAAGGCCGACAGCATGACCGCGTTGGAGCTGACGCAAAAAGAACTCAAAGCCGCATTTGATGGTTTGCCCGCCGAACAACGCGACGCCTTGCAAGCCGCTGCCGCACGCGTGCGCAGCTACCACGAGGCGCAAAAGAAAGCCAGCGGCGAAAGCTGGACTTACCGCGATGCCGATGGCACGCTGCTGGGCCAAAAAGTCACGCCGCTTGACCGCGTGGGCATCTACGTGCCCGGCGGCAAAGCGGCTTATCCATCGAGTGTGTTGATGAACGCCATTCCTGCACACGTGGCAGGTGTGAGCGAAATCATCATGGTGGTGCCAACGCCTAAAGGCGAAAAGAACCCACTCGTACTCGCCGCAGCCTATGTGGCCGGCGTGAGCCGCGCCTTCACCATCGGTGGTGCACAAGCCGTGGCTGCTTTGGCCTACGGCACTGCCACGGTGCCAGCGGTGGACAAAATCACCGGCCCCGGCAACGCCTATGTGGCCGC
>CANBWY010000054.1 GCA_947373245.1 Comamonadaceae bacterium | reverse complement strand
TTGTTCACAATAGAGAGATGCCTATGACCCCCTACCTCGCCCAACTCGAACAGTTGGCTGTGCCCCTGGCCATTGCGGCCGTGATTTTTGTGTTCTCGCTCATCAGCTTCGGCGTGTGGGCTTCGCGCATTCGCCGAGTGCGTACCGAGGTGGTGGCGCTGGACGCCCGCCTAGGCGCCAACAAAGGCAGCAGCCGCGAAGCACTGGCCTTGGCTGAGACCAAAACCACCGACAACGAACTGAAATTTTTGCTGCGCGAAACCGAGGCCGGCTTGATTGATCTGCCCACGCAACACGGCGTGAGCCAAGGACAGCGCAGCAGCTACAGTTTTCGCAGCCATGCCGACACATGGACCGTTCGCAGCGTGTTGGGTGGCCGCATGAACTTGGCCTTGTTTGAAACCATGCCCAATTTACTGATTGGTTTTGGTTTGATGTGTACCTTCATCTTCTTAGCCGTAGCTTTGCAGCAAGCGGGCTTGGCACTGAATGCGCTCGATGTATCAGCACGCCAGCAAGACCAAGCATTGCAGTCGCTCATTGCCACTGCGGGTGGCAAGTTCATCACCTCCATCGCGGGCTTGTTGTGCTCGCTGGTGTGGAACTGGCGCGCCAAAGTGGCGTTGGAAAACTTGCAGGCCAGCATCGATACGCTTTGTCACACCCTGCGCGCACGCGTGCCCGACAACGCCGCTGAAGCCAGCGTGCGCATGCAGCTGGCTTTGTTCCAAGACATCTTGGACGAGAACCGTTCACAGGTAAGCCAACTGCGCCGCTTTGAGGGCGACTTTGCCAACGCGATTGGGGACGCCCTTTCGCGCAACATGCAGCCTGCGTTTGACAAGCTGGGCACCTTGGCCGACACCATTCAGGCATCAAGCCAAAGCTTTGGCAGCGCGGGCAGTCAAGCCGCTGGCGAGTTGAGCAAAGCCGGTGCCGCCATGACACAAGGCATTGAAAGTGGTTTGGCCTCATTCAGCGATGCGGTCAGCACCCTGGCGCAAACCATTCAAACCACCCGTGCCACCGTGACCGACCTAGACGCCGCCCTTGGCCGCGCTGCCACCGCAGGCAACCAAGGCACACAGCACATGGAGACCTTGCTCAACAGCTTTGGCCAAACCATTGCCAGCGTGCAAGGGGCCATGTCGGGCTTGCAAGGCACGGTCGACAAGATTGACCAAGTCGCCGACAAGTTCAAAGACAGCGCCAGCGCCATCGAAAGCTCGGTCAACCTGCAACGCGCTGCGGCCAACGACTTCAAAGAAGCGTTGGTGCCCATGAACCAAGCCTTGGGCCAAACCGTGGACACACTCAAAACCAGCGCGGTGTCTGCCGAAGAAGCACTGGGCCATGTGCGCACGCATTTGCAAGACGCACAAAAAGCACTCACCGGCACGGTGGATGCACTGACCCAAGGTGTGTCGGGCTACAGCACGCAAATTGCCGACCTTCACACCAAGATGGACCAACACTTGGCCAGCGCGGTCAACCAACTGAGCGGCAGCATCACCAACCTCGAAGAAGTGTTGGACGAGTTCATCGACGCGTTGCCACCCAAGGCATAAAGCCTAAAAGTTAAACGCGTCACCCATGTTCATCAAAACACGCCGCCACACAGCAGCCACCCACGAGCAGGTGGAAGAGTCGGGTTACATGGCTTCGGCCAGTGACTTGATGATTGGCCTGCTGTTCATCTTCATCGTGATGGTGATGGTGCTGCTCTCGCGCAAGCCCGAACAAACACCCGAGCCACCCGCCGACCCATTGGCCACCGTGGTGCACACCATTGGCACCAAGCTGCAAAACGCGGGTGTGCCGGTGACGATCAACCAAGTGTCGGGCGTCATCAGCTTGCCTGCCGACACCTTGTTTGCACGCGGCAGCGCCGACCTTGAAGGCTTGGGTGTACGCACCCTGCGCCAATCAGCCGAGCAACTGCAACAAGTCTTGCCTTGCTACATCTATTCGCAACGCCGCCAGCTCCCCGCCGACTGCCCGCCCAACCCGCAACAGGTGGAGATTGAAACTATTTTGATTGAAGGCCACACCGACTCGGTGCCGCTGCACCGCGGCGACTACAACAACTGGCATTTGGGCCTAGACCGCGCGCGCGCTGTGTACAAAGTGCTGGGCGCTGAGGGCATGCAAAGCTACCGCAACGAGCGCGCACAGCCCGTGTTTGGCATCAGTTCCTACGCCGACGAGCGCCCCACCAGCATCGACAACGATGCCCAAAATCGCCGCGTGGAGCTGCGCTTTGTGCTGGCATTTCAGCCCACCGAGACAGGTGCGGGTAAAGGTGCCAGCAGCACCTTGAAGAAAATACAAGACACCGTGCGATGACGTTTTTCGCCCCCCTGCCGCAAGACTTTGACCAACTGGCCCACGCTGCACGCACCAAGCGCGGCGGCGGCTTTGGCAAAGACCCTGACTTGCGCACGGTGGGCGAGCGTACCTACAGCGCGTTTGAACGGGTGCAGTTTCAGCCCGACAACAGTGCACCACGTCAACGCGATTGGCGCAATGTCCCCTACGCCTTGTGGCTGGGAACCGAACGCGGTTTGCATGCCCACGCAGCACTGACTGACCGCTACTTTGCAGTGGCCGTGCCCCAGGCCCTCAGCACGCGCCGACCGCTCAAGTGGGGCCGGGCTTTGTTGCACACGTATTTGCAAGGCTTCAACCCAGAAGACCCGGTGTTCTTGAAGCTGGCCCAGACGGCTCGCGATTTCTTTTTAGACCCACGCGTGTTGACCTCGCTGTCAGAGACCGAGGCCAATGGTCTAGAACGCCTCATCACCACACTCGATGTACTGGACCCACTCAATGGCCCTGTGCATGTGGCCAATGACATACTGGGCATACCCGCTGACAAGACCTTGGCGCAATGGCAAGAACGGCACGCGCTCACCCAAGGCTTTTGGCTCAACAACTTTTGCAAGCAAGCCTTCCTCCATGCCCTGCAAGCGCCCGAGGCTGTGCGCCGTACGCCTACCTATGTGAAGCGCATGTGCGAATGGGCCATGCACGACATCGGCAAGCCCACGCAACGCCTGCGCTACCCGCTGTGCCGCGACGAGTTTGCCTACAGCCTGCTGTCGCCTTGGTTTGAGCGCAATCCACCACAAGACGTGAAGCACGCGCTGCTATCAGAGTTGCTGCGCACCTTGGGCGACCCCCGCCACAACCACGCAGGTTGGCTGGGCGTGCGCCGCGAAGCCATGGACACCGCCAGCCGCTGGCTCACGGGACGCACGATGGATGCGTTCTTCGAAATTTTGCGCCACACCGAAGACGACATCGGCCCCTACCGTCGCCGCTTTTGGGAGGCCTATTTCCATGCGGGTCACATCTTGGAAGCCTGGATCGCCTTGGGCGAGCAGGCGGTGACACAGCTTGAAGAAATTGACCCCGCAGGTGAGCTGCACTACGCCAAGATTTTGGGCAAGATCGCGCCCAACCAATGCGTGTTGATGCTGCGCATGGGCCATATCTTGTTCTGCGACTGGAGCCACCAAGGCCGCTTGCGCGCCATTCCCGTCACCAGTAAACAAGCACCTAAGCTGTACCAGCCTGAGTACGAGCTGTTTCAGTTGCGTTTCCCCACCCCTCTGGACTTCAACGACGGCCAACTCGACGACCCAGGCCTGCTGCATGTCGAATCCGCGCTGGGCGGCTGGCAAGACAAAGCACGTCAATTCATCGCCCAACACCTCGGTATTCAACTTGCATTGACCGATCTCATGCCCAGCGAATCTGAAAATTAAAAACGACAACCTTGATCAATATCAAATGCAAGGGTTTGTCAGCAGCAAATAAGTCAGACCCTTGTAAGAGCCCCGCCTCACAGTCACGTGGTTTTGACAGATACCGCATATAAGAGGAGACCGGTTCATGAGCGACATCACCATTCACCAGCCATCGGCTGAGTTCGTTAAACAAGCCAACGTGTCCGGCATGGCCGCCTATGAAGCGCTGTGCAAAAAAGCGGAGACCGACTACGAAGGCTTCTGGGCCGAGCAAGCACGCGAATTGCTGAGCTGGAAGACCCCCTTCACCAAAGTGCTCGACGAGAGCAACGCCCCTTTCTTCAAGTGGTTCGAAGACGGCACATTGAACGCCTCTTACAACTGCTTGGACCGCAACATTGAAAAAGGTCTGGGCGACAAGACCGCCATCATCTTCGAAGCCGATGGCGGCGAAGTCACCAAAATCACCTACAAACAACTGTTGGCCAAGACTTGCCAATACGCCAACGCCTTGAAGTCCATTGGCGTGAAAAAAGGCGACCGCGTGATGATCTACATCTCCATGTCGATCGAAGGCGTGGCCGCCATGCAAGCGTGTGCTCGTATCGGCGCAACCCACTCGGTGGTGTTTGGCGGGTTCTCGGCCCAGTCGTTGCGCGACCGCATGGAAGATACAGGCGCTGTGGCCGTCATCACCGCTGACCAACAAGTGCGCGGCGGCAAAGCCCTGCCTTTGAAAGCCATCGTCGACGAAGCCATGACTTTGGGCGGCTGCGACTCGGTGAAGAACGTCTTGGTCGTCAAGCGCACCGGAGGCGCCATCACCATGGTGGCAGGCCGTGACCAATGGTTGGGCGACTTGGCTGACAAACAAGCCACCACTTGCGAACCTGAATGGGTGGGCGCTGAGCACCCTCTGTTCTTGCTCTACACATCGGGCTCCACAGGCAAGCCAAAAGGCGTGCAACACAGCACCGGCGGGTACTTGCTGCACGCAGCCTTGACCACCAAGTGGACGTTCGACTTGAAAGACAACGACGTGTTCTGGTGTACCGCCGACATCGGGTGGGTCACAGGCCACACCTACATCACCTACGGCCCCTTGGCTTTGGGCGGTACTGAAATCGTGTTTGAAGGCGTGCCCACTTACCCAGACGCTGGCCGCTTCTGGAAGATGATCCAAGACCACAAAGTCTCCATCTTCTACACAGCGCCCACAGCGATTCGTTCACTCATCAAAGCGGCTGAAGCCAACGATGCCGTGCATCCCAAGAGCTACGACTTGTCTAGCCTGCGTTTGTTGGGTTCAGTGGGCGAGCCCATCAACCCAGCAGCTTGGGAGTGGTACTACAAGCACGTGGGTGGCAGCCGTTGCCCCATCGTCGACACCTTCTGGCAAACCGAAACCGGCGGCCACATGATCACCCCGCTGCCTGGCGTGACCCCCATGGTTCCCGGCTCATGCACTTTGCCCTTCCCTGGCATCCAAGCTGCCGTGGTGGACGAAGCCGGCCACGACATGCCCAACGGCCAAGGCGGTATCTTGGTGGTCAAGCGCCCATGGCCTTCGATGATTCGCACCATCTGGAATGACCCAGACCGTTTCATCAAGAGCTACTACCCTGAAGAGTTCAAAGGCAAGTACTACTTGGCGGGCGACGGCGCGATCCGCGACGAGAAAACCGGCTACTTCACCATCACCGGCCGTATCGACGACGTGTTGAACGTGTCGGGCCACCGCATGGGCACGATGGAAATTGAATCGGCCTTGGTGAGCTGTACCGAGTTAGTGGCCGAAGCCGCGGTGGTGGGCCGTCCTGACGACACCACCGGCGAAGCCATCTGCGCGTTTGTGGTGTTGAAGCGCTCACGCCCCGAGGGCGATGAAGCCAAAGCCATTGCCAAAATCTTGCGCGACCACGTGGGCAAAGAAATTGGCCCCATCGCCAAGCCAAAAGACATCCGCTTTGGTGACAACTTGCCTAAGACCCGCTCGGGCAAGATCATGCGCCGCTTGCTGCGTAGCTTGGCCAAGAACGAGGCGATCACACAGGACATCTCAACCTTGGAAAACCCAGCTATCTTGGGCCAGCTGACCGACAACCACTGATCCGTGGATGCCACACCTAGCCTTCTTTGAAGGCATGGGTTCAACAAAAAACCCGCCAGTTTTCACTGGCGGTTTTTTTGTTGGCTGAGTGAACCTTGTCGCTTATACCAAGCTGTCGATCTGACCGCCTTGACCACGCAACATACTTAAAGTCGAGGCCACTTGTTGGTTGTTGGCATTGGCCTGTGCAGAGACGGGGCTGGTCGCGCGGTTCTTTTGCAAAGACTGGGCAATCTTTTCAGCCGAAGCCAAGTCACCCTTTTTCAAGGCATCTCCGAGTTGGCCCATAGGGCTGTCGCTCTTGATGGTGTTGTTGGCCGCAAATGAGGCGTAGGCTTTTTGAGCCCCGGCCAGATCACCCGCATTCAACTTAGAAAACAGGTCTTTCATTCCCTGTTGGCGTTGTTGCCAGCCACTGACCGCAGTGGCTTGACTGGCCATCGAAGCCGATGAACTTCCGACGCGCATACCCATGATGTTTCCCTTCAAAAACACGAGAAGCAAAAACTGCTTCTGTACCTCTCTCAATATCGACGGGGATCAAGGCATCTTGAGTGTCTTTACTTTGTAAAGCGGCCACCTAGCGGCATAGGCTTGCCACCACGACAGATCACCCAGCGCTCGACGGCAAAGCACTGCCGCTTGCGTGGCAATGGTCCTCCACAAATACGCCGAGAGTAAATACCTAGGTATTCAATCAAACATGTAAAGCATCTTTACTTTGTAAACCCCTACTTGTGGCGTAGATATTGCGGCCAGCCATGAGTGCAAATCATTGATCCGATTTGCATTAAATCAATCTCTTTAAGGAGAAATCATCATGGGTATGCGAGTAGGCGGTTCAAGCGCTAACTGGGCTAGTCAACAAACTAGTTCCTCAGTCAGCGGTTGGCAACAACGCCAACAAAGCATGAAGGATTTATTTTCTTCATTGCAATCGGGCGACTTGGCGGGTGCACAAAAAGCATTTGCCAGCGTCCAAACCAATACCAGCTCTAGCAACAACAGTCCACTGACGAAAGTCGGTACTGCTTTGCAAGCTGGCGACTTGGCAGGCGCGCAGCAAGCGGCCAAGGCCATGCATGCAGCACGCGGCGGTCACCATCACGCAAAAGCGTCGACCCAAGCGACTGACAGCACGACGTCCTCGACCTCCACAGGCACCACGGCAGAAACCTCCAGCACGGATGCAGCGTTCAACAGTTTTATCCAAAACTTAGAAGCGGCATTGCAGCAACAAGGCCAAACCACCACAGGGGCGAATGGGCAGGGTAGCTTCTTGCTGAACATGCCACCGCCACCGCCTCAAGCGACGGCCAATGCAGCAGCCTCTAGCACCGCAACCACGCAGGACTTTTTTGGCAGTCGAGGTATCACAGCCCCCTCTAACGCACAGTTAGAGGCGAGCTTGGATAGCTTGATCCAACAAATGAGTGGCGCAGCGGGCGTGACAGCAGACGCAAGCACAGCGAACGCTAGCAACACATCCACCAACAGCAATTTGCAATCAAGTTTTTCAAACCTGATGGGTGCGATGGGTGGCAACAGCGCGACAGCTTCAGTGACTAACTTTTTACAAAACTTAGACAACAGCTTGAAGAGCATGGATGCCGCCAATGCGGTGAACATCACGGCATAAGCTAGAAAGGAATCGCCATGCTGCATGAAGGACCTATCGCTGGAATCGCTGCGCATGGCGATTTCGTAGCCACCGCAGGCTACGACAACAAATTAATTCTTTGGGACATCAAGACACGCAAAGCGCTTGCCCGAGGCACGCACGACCACTTGGTCAACAACTGTGCATTCAGTACGGACGGCAAATGGCTCGTCAGCGCCAGCAGCGACTACTCCGCCAGACTCTGGGCTTTGCCCGCCATGCGACTGCAAGCCGTATTGTCCGGACACGGCGACGATGTGGACATGGCCATGTTCTCACCCGACGACAAACTAATTGCCACTTGCGCACTCGACCGCTTGGTGCGTATCTTCAACCTCCAAGGCCAATGCCTCACCACATGCCAAGGCCACACAGGCAATGTGCTGTCGCTGGCCTGGACGCCAGACAGCCAACACGTGGTGTCCACCAGCGTGGACGGCACCATTCGAAAATGGGACGTGACCAATGGCATTGAGGTACAAAAAACTGACCTGAACATTCGTACGGACAGCTTAGAAATTTCAAACAACGGCGTGATTTACGCCGGCGATGATCTGGGTCGCATTGTCATCATCGACAACACCACCACTCATTTTGTCGATGCGCACGTGGCGGGCATTAAAAAAGTCGCGCTCAACAACAAGAACGGCCAGCTCGTTTGCCTGAGCTACGACCGCACGATGAGCATCTGGAACGTCGCCAACGACCAAGCTCCCGTTGAAATTGGCCGCGCCCTGTTGCCTGAAACCATCTGGGCACGCGCAGCCACAATTTTGGAAGATGGCCGTGTAGCCACTGGCACATTTGGCGCCACCTATGCCATCTTTGATGTGAAGACATCCACGTGGGATTTGCAAGACGTGCAGGCAGGCAAAGCCTTGAATGACGTCGCCCACATCAACGACCACATTTACTCAGTAGGCGATGCGGGCAAGGTCTTGAAAGACGGCCAACAGGTGGCGGACATGGGCAGCTTGTGCAATTTCTTGGTCGCCTCAGACGCGCAAGTATTCACGGGCGGTCAAATGGGTGAACTGTTTGATGCGTGCACAGGCGAGGTGCTGTACACGCACCATTCCCCCCTCAACTGCGGTGCCGCATTTGAACACGTGGGCGAGTCGTTCATTGCCATCGGCAGCTACACCGGTGAGGTCTTGGTCTTCAACGTCACGGGCCAAGTAACGCTGCAACACCAACTGAAAATTTACGAGAACGCCATCAAGGGTCTGAGCTTTAGCGATGGCGTGCTCTTCTCCGTTTGCGCCAATACGGACATTGCTTGGCATCAAGTGAGCGATTGGTCACTCACCAAACGCATCAGCCAAGCGCACGACAAAATCACCAACGATTGCTGCGCCATTGAGGGCCACCACTTCGCCACCGTCAGCCGTGACCGTACCTTGCGTATCTGGGGCGATGAAGGCGCAGAGGTTTACCCCAGCCCGCATCCCAACTCGGTGAAATGCATCAGCATCAGTGACGACAAATCGCGCCTCTTGACCGGTAGCTACGGCGGCACTGTGGCCATGTTTGATCTGAAAGAAAAACGCTGGACCAAATTTGAACGACCCACGATGTCTGGCATTTCCTCGATCACATGGGACAGCAAAGGGCAGTTTTTGGCATCCAGCTACGACGGCCACATTTATCCCATTCACACTTGATTCATTCAGTTCGCATTCATGTCAACCACGCACACCAACGACTGGCACTGGCCCAACTTCTCCGAAACCTTGTGCGGCACCATGAACGACCGCGAACGCTTGGGTTTGCCCGATCACTATGTCCAAGGTCGACTCGACGCAGACATCGCCAATGCGTTTCAATCGCTCTACGGACTGCCTAAACCTAGCTTGGTAGAGAAGATCAGCGACAGCAGTTTCACATTGGCCGAACGAATTGCATGTGGCAATTTATTGGCGCTCTTAGGCGACCCACGCATCCAAATCCGCAACCCCACCATGGTTCATATCGCTGGCGGTGATGTGCAAATAGGGTTACCCAAAGACCAAGTGGGCGATGTGATGCAGCGTTTTGATGGCTTGGGCCTGAACCGGATTTGGATTGACAAAGAGTGCCCACAACATGCTGTGCATTTGGCGCCGTACAAATTGGCCATCTACCCTGTGACCAACGCAGAGTACCAAGCATTTTTATTAGACACCGGCTATGCAGACATCCCCACCAGCTGGGACTTTCGCCGCTACCCACTTGAGCGCGCCAACCACCCCGTGTACACCGTGACACCTCAAGCTGCGGACACCTACGCCGCTTGGCTTGCCACACGCACAGGACGCGCTTTTCGGTTACCCACCGAAGCCGAATGGGAATGGGCCGCCATGGGTCCCTGCTCGCATGAGTTTCCTTGGGGCGCCAAGTTTGACGCAGACCTTTGCAACACGGCTGAGTCGGGCCTATTCAACAGCACACCTGTCGGTGTGTTTGTAGGCGGAGAGTCACCCTTTGGCTTGGCAGACATGGCTGGCAACGTGGAAGAGTACGTGTCAGACCCCTACCAAGCCTACCCAGAGGGTGCGTTTGTGAAAGACCACTTGGTGGACATCCACGGCGCGTACCGCGTTGCGCGCGGCGGCAGCTTCGCGAGGTTTCGCGACTTGGCCCGCACCAAACGTCGGCATGGCCACAACCCAAAGTCCCCCACTTACGCGATGGGCTTTCGTTTAGCCGAATCTATTTAAACCAAGGCGAAGACACCATGGCGCATTTACTGATCATTGAGCTGCCGGGCGGCAACGACACAGACATCCTCCAAGCGGCGGTTGACCGAGGCGACAGCTTCACGTTTCTCACCGCTGACTTCGCGCTGTACCAACAGCAGCCCGCCGTGCACGCATGGCTAAAACACGCACGTGCCTACATTGAAGTATCGAAATTCGACATGCAAGAGGCGCAAGCGCAAGTGCTTGCAGCACACCAGGTCACACCCTTTGACGCCGTGCTGTGCCTGCTCGACATTCGCTTGATTGAAGCAGCCACATTGGCGCAAGCGCTTGGGCTGAAGTACCTCAACCCAACCTCGGCCCGACTGCTGCGCGACAAGTTCAGCGTACGCCAGCGTTTGCAAGCGCGCGGCATCGCGCAACCCCTGTTTGCCTTGGCCACGTCCAACGAAGAACTCAAAGAGGCGGTGGCGCTGATTGGTTTGCCCGTGTTGATCAAGCCCTCAGATGGCTACGGCTCGCAAAACATCGTGATGCTGGAATTTGAGGAAGACTTGGCCCCGTGGATGTCCCCCCTCGACGACATGCTGCCCTCGCGTGCCGACTATGGCTTGGGTGTCAAAGCCAATGACCGCTTGCTGGTTGAGCAATACATGCAAGGCGTGGTCATCGGCTGCGACACGTTGACGCAAAACGGCCAACATACCTTGGTCGGCGTGAACGACAAACTCTTTTTTGAACCGCCCTCTTTCGCCATCCGCGGCGGCTGCTTCACACCCAACCACGGGCAGTTCAAGGCGATTGAAGCGTATGTGTTTGCACTGCTAGACGCGGTGGACTTTGACTGCGGCGCGACACACATCGAGCTGATGTTGCACGCCAAGGGTTTGAGCCTGATTGAAATCAACCCGCGTTTGGTCGGAGCCAAAATTCCTCGCCTCATCAACTTGGCTTGCAAGCGGTCGATTCACTCCGATTTGATTGATCTGCACCTGAACCAAACGATCGCACCTTTTTCTGAGGCTTCGCACGTTGCCGTCACTCGGTGGTTGGTTGCCGACACCACCGCCACCTTGCTCAAGGTGGAACTGCCCAACACCGTGGACGCGCGTATTGCTTGCGTGGAAATTTTGAAGCATCCCATGGATGCTGTACGCCCGCCGATGGAAAACGCAGACCGTATTGGCTATGTGATGAGCTGCGCCCCAACGCGAGAGGAAGCACAAGCGGTCGCCGAGGCATTCATTGCCCAGTCCAGCCTTGTTTATTCATGAATCTTGGTCAAGCCATTCGCAAATCGGCACCCACTGCTCCAAATCTTTTTGCACTTTCGAAGGCGTGATGTCGAACATCGACAAACCATGCGCTGCCATGTGCAAATAGTATTGGGTGTCGCGCAAGTAGCTCAGCACGGGCACCTCCAAAGACTCAATGAACTTGCGCAAGTTTGCGGCTGAAATGGTGCGTGTGTCCACGCGGTTACCCACCACCGCCACTTGTGTCGCTCGGTTCTGGGTGAGTTGCATCAGCTTGATTAAAAAATCGTTGGTGGCTTGCATATCAAACACACTGGGCATGACGGGGACCACCACCTTGTCAGCACGCTCCATGACCTCTTGCAAGCGCCAACCACTGATGCCGCCCGGCGTATCGATCACCACATGCGTGATGCCTTTGGGCGGTTTGGCGGTGAGCACCAAATCGGGTTGGTATTCCCATGTGGCGATGTGCGGCAGCGTTTCGGGCCGCTGGCTGAGCCAAAACTTAGATGACTGCTGGGTGTCGGCATCCCCCAAAATCACGGGGTGGCCCTGCGACGCAAAATACCCGGCGATGTTGGTGGACATCGTGGATTTACCTGCACCGCCTTTGGGATTGACAACAACGACAACTTTCATAAGCCTCTATTTTTTTGAGTTTCTGAGCACAAGGTGCGCGAGAGATAGTGTATTGATTTGAAAAAACCAACAATAACCACCTAAACTAACATATATTGACATTTTCGAGAGGTAGATGACCATGAGCGAAGGCACCAAAGACAAAAGTATTTTTATCGGCACCGGCGTGGTATTCAAAGGCTCAATCAATGCCCCGGACCAAGCCATCATTTCAGGCTCGGTCGAAGGCGAGTTGGTGGCACGTGACGTGCTCATCGGCGCTGCGGGTGTGGTTTCAGGCAACACGCAAGCAGATTTCATTGAAGTCAAAGGCGAGCTCAACCAAAGCGTCGTCACCAAAAATGTGCTCATCGTGCGATCCACGGGTAAGGTCAATGGCGATGTGACGTATGGCGAACTCGAAATTGAACGTGGCGGCAAAATCAAAGGCACTTTGAACCAGGTGTAAATCCGGTCGGTCTTTGGACTGATTGGGGTGTTTGGGTCTGCGTCTTCACGCAGCCTCTTTAGAATGGATGAAACTTTCAGAGCACCGCCGTTTGTCTCACGCTGTTTCTTCTCCCGCTGTCGTTTCGTCTTACGCCACGCGCCAGCGCGGCCCACGCAAACACCTCACCGGCATCGCGCTGGTGCTGCTGCTGCATATTTTGCTGGTGTGGGCCATCACCTCAGGCTTAGCACGCAAGGTCGTGCACATGACCGAGAACACCGTCGAAGCGGTGCTCATGTCCGACGCCCCGCCACCAGCGCCGCTGCCAGCGCCCAAAACGCCCGTCCCTAAAACCCCGACCCCGCCTCCACCGGCTCCCACCAGCGCGGCCGCTGCACCGACCATCACCCAGCCCAGCACACCCACCACCGTCGCTGCCAATGCGCCTGCGGCCCCTCCCGCGCCCGCAGCACCGGCCATTCGCACCGGCGCAGTGATTCAACCGGGCGCCCACTGTGCCAAACCCGACTACCCCAGCGCCTCACGCCGCATGGAAGAAGAAGGCACGGTCACCTTGAAGTTTTTGATTGGTGCCGATGGCCATGTGATGCAAGCCGACATCGAAAAAACATCGGGATTCACCCGCTTGGACGAAGCCGCACGCAATGCGCTGTCGAAATGCCAGTTCCGACCCGGCACCGTGGACGGTAAGCCCGAGCAAAGCTGGGCCAACATCAAATACACCTGGCGTTTGGAATGAACGCGCTCCCCTTGAATACCTTGAAGGACTCCACCATGTCGCCCTACACATTCACGCGCACCGCCGCAGCCTTGACCTCGCTCATGCTCAGTGCCAGCGCATTCGCGGCCGAAGAAGTGGTCGACAACCCCTATGGCTTGGGCGCGTTGTGGGCGCAAGGTGACATCGTGGCCAAAGGCACGCTGTTGATTTTGGTGCTCATGAGCATGGGCAGCTGGTACGTCATCTTCACCAAACTGGCCGAGCAAGCCCGCGTCATGCGCTTTGCCCGCCATGCGCAAGACAATTTTTGGAATGCAGGCAATGTGCGCCAGGGCGCGGAGGGGTTGGAAGAAGACAGCCCATTTCGCTTCATCGCTGAAAAAGGCTTGGAAGGCGCGAGCAAGCACACCGGTTTGTTAGGTTCAATCAACTTCAACGACTGGGTGACCATGAGCATCCAACGCGCCATGAACAACGTACAAAGCCGCATGCAAGACGGCTTGGCGGTGTTGGCCACGGTGGGCTCAACCGCGCCGTTCGTGGGTTTGTTTGGCACGGTCTGGGGTATTTACAACGCCTTGGTCAAGATCGGCATGTCGGGCCAAGCCAGCATCGACAAAGTGGCGGGGCCCGTGGGCGAGTCGCTCATCATGACCGCCATCGGTTTGGCGGTGGCGGTGCCTGCGGTGTTGGGCTACAACTGGCTGGTGCGCCGCAATAAGATGGCGATGGAAGAAGTCAACGCCTTTGGTGCTGATTTGCACGCCGTACTTTTGGGCTCTGCCACATCTGACAGCGTGCAGAAGTAAGCCATGGCCATGCACCTAGGCCCCACAGGGGGTGACGATGAATTGCTCACCACCATCAACACCACGCCTTTGGTAGATGTGATGTTGGTGCTGCTGATTATTTTTCTCATCACCATTCCGGTGGTGACCACCTCTGTCAAAGTTGAGCTGCCACACGAGGTGCAGCAGCCGCGCGAAACCAAGCCCGACAACATCATCTTGTCAGTCAACGCGCAAGGCCAAGCCTATTTGTACGACGCGCCAGTGCGCAGCAACGCCGACCTCATCGCGCAGTTGAAAACCTTTGCCGACAAAAAACCGCAACCCGAAGTGCAAATTCGCGGCGACGCCAAAACCGACTTTGAAGCCGTGGGCCGCGTGCTCTACGCCGCGCAGGTGGCAGGATTGACCAAGGTGCGGTTCGTCACAGATCCGCAAGGGGCTGCTACCCATGCGCCGCAGGGGAAATAAGCATGGCCATGAACCTGCCCTCCTTGACACAAAGCCAAGACGAACCCGAGGTGATGATGGACATCAACACCACGCCCTTGATCGACGTGATGCTGGTGCTGCTCATCATGCTCATCATCACCATTCCCGCGCAGCTGCATTCGGTGAACCTAGACATGCCGCAAGCCACACCGCCGCAGCAAAAGAAACCCAATGTCGTGCGCATTGAAGTGGACAACCGCAGCGTGGTCAACTGGAACGGCAAACCCTTGGCCGACCGCGCCGCACTCGATGCGCTGCTGCTAGAGGCCAAAGCCCAAGAGCCGCAGCCTGAGTTGCACATCAAAGCCCAAGGCAAAGCCAAGTACGAAGCCGTGGCCGGTGTGCTGGCCAGCGCTCAGCGCCAAGGGCTGACCAAGATTGGCATTGTGGGCACAGAGCAATTCGCCGCGCCTTGATGCCCATCGTGCGACTTAGGCAACGATGCCCTTGTCTTTGAGCGCTTGAATTTGCGCAAGCGTCAGTCCAATTTCGTTCAACACCGCATCCGAGTCTTGCCCAATCGTGGGCGCGTTGCGTCGGTGGCTGCCGGGCGTGCGTGACAGTTTGGGGATGATGCCGGGCACGGCAAGTGACGTGCCGTCATCCATCTGCACGTGTTGAATCATGCCGCGCGCTTGGTAGTGCGGGTCGGCAGCAA
>CANBWY010000053.1 GCA_947373245.1 Comamonadaceae bacterium | reverse complement strand
CCCACGACTGGGCACGTTCCGATATATTACTCACCCGTTCGCCACTCGCCACCAGACCGAAGTCCGTGCTGCCGTTCGACTTGCATGTGTAAAGCATTCCGCCAGCGTTCAATCTGAGCCAGGATCAAACTCTATAGTTCGATCTTGATAATTTTTTCGGTCTTTCGACCAACTCATAAATTGGAATCGACGTGATTTTCTTTGACGAATTTCACATCTTTTTTACTTCATGAGCGTTTGTTAGCTAATTAAAGCTAAGTTCCTAAAGAACTTGGCAATCACCATCAAACGCCCACATTTATCGGCTGTATGTTTTTAATGAACCACCCAATCTCTTGGGCAAACTCGCTGCGATCAGCGAAGCCTTCCAGTATACATCGTTTTTTCTTTTCCGAGAAAAAGAATTTGAAAATTTTTACTTGGACTCTCTAACAAGATCGGGGCAAACCCTTAATGAATCTTGCTAGCGAAGCCTGCTAGTGTAGCACTGTTTTTAAGATGGCGGCAAGGTTATCGAAAAACTTTTAAGTCAATGATGACTATCCTGCTACCGCATCAAGCCTTCAGCTGCGCGCTCGATAATGCGGCATGTCTTTAATTACTCTACAGAACGCCCAACTCGCTTTTGGGCACGTCGCTTTACTTGATCACGCCGAGTTTTCCCTTGAAACCGCGGAGCGCGTTGGCCTGATCGGCCGCAACGGTGCTGGCAAATCTTCCCTTTTACGTATCTTAGGCGGGCTAGAGAAGCCCGACGATGGCGACCTGCGCGTGCAACAAGGCTTGCGCGTAACTTATGTGGCACAAGAGCCACAACTCGACAGCAACGCATCTGTCTTTGAATCTGTCAGCGCAGGCCTAGCGCGCATCGTCCACCTCATTGAACAGTACTGCGCTGGCGAGGGCGACCTGACAGCCATGCAAAACGAGATTGAGCTCTTTGATGGCTGGAACTGGGAGCAACGCGTGCAAGAAACACTGCACCGCCTGCACCTAGACCCCGAGGCGCGCATCAACGCCCTGTCTGGCGGCACGCTCAAACGCGTAGCGCTGGCACAAGCCTTGGTGACCTCCCCAGATGTTCTCTTATTAGATGAACCCACCAACCATTTGGACCTCGACAGCATTGAGTGGCTGGAGCAACTACTGATTGACTTCAAGGGCAGCATCATCACCATCACCCATGACCGCTCATTCTTAGACAAGGTCGCCACACGCATTGTGGAACTGGACCGCGGCCATTTGTTAACCTACCCCGGCAACTTTTCGCAGTACCAACTGCAGAAGGAAGAACAAGCCGCGCAAGAGGCTGTCATCAACGCCAAGGCCGACAAGCTGCTGGCGGGTGAAGAAGTGTGGATTCGCAAAGGCGTGGAAGCACGTCGCACGCGCAGCCAAAGCCGCATTGGCCGACTCGAAGCCTTGCGCGCGCAACGCGAAGCACGTCGCGACGCCGTGGGCCGCGTCAAACTAGATGTCGCAAGTGGCGCGCCCACAGGCAAGATCGTGGCCGAGTTGACCGAAGTCGACAAAGCCTTTGGCGGCAAAGTCATCACCAAAAACTTCTCTGCCACCTTCTTACGCGGTGACAAGATTGGCTTGATCGGTCCCAACGGCGCTGGCAAATCCACCTTGCTGAAAATGATCTTGGGCGAGCTCGAAGCGGACAGCGGAAAAATTCGCCAAGGCGCCAACCTGCAAGTGGCGTACTTCGACCAAATGCGCAATGCGCTGGACATGGACGCCTCCCTGGAAGACTTCATCAGCCCCGGTAGCGAGTGGATTGAAATCGGCACACAACGCAAACACGTCAAGAGCTATTTGGACGACTTCTTGTTCTCGCCCGCACGCGCCACTTCGCCTGTGCGCTCGTTGTCGGGTGGCGAGCGCAACCGCTTGCTGCTCGCACGCTTGTTTGCACGCCCAGCCAACGTGTTAGTGCTAGACGAACCCACCAACGACTTGGACATCGACACACTGGAACTACTAGAAGAGCTGCTGCAAAACTACAACGGCACGGTGTTCATCGTCAGCCATGACCGCACCTTCCTCGACAACGTCGCCACCAGCACCTTGGTCTTTGAAGCAACCGACGACAACCCCGGTTTCTGGCGCGAATACGAAGGCGGCGTGCAAGATTGGCTCATCCAGTCTGAGCGCGCGCGCAGCCTCGCCCCGCAAACCAAAGCCACTGCACCCACAGCGCCCAAAGCTGTCGCAGTAGAAGCCGCCAAGCCTGCTGCAACGCCCGCAAACAAAACCCGCAAGCTCAGCTACAAAGAGCAACGCGAACTCGAGGCATTGCCAGCGCTAATTGCCTCGCTAGAAACCGAGCAAAAAGAAACACAAGCCACGTTAAGCGACAGCAGCCTGTACGCCAGCGATCCCGCCAAAATCGCGCAAATCCATCAGCGCGACACCGAGATCGAAGACGCACTGATGACCGCTCTTGAGCGCTGGGAGCAACTCTCCACGCCTGCATGAGCAGCGACGAGTTGATGGCCCTGATGGCCCTCTCCACCGTAGGCACCTTCACCCCCGGCCCCAACACGGCACTGTCAGCCACACTCGCTGCCAACCATGGCTTGCGACGTGCGTTGCCCTTTGTGTGCGCCGTGCCCGCGGGCTGGGGTATTTTGTTGATCCTCAATGCCGCAGGCCTAGGCGTGATGGTGCTGGGCTTTCCGCCTTTGCGCGGGGGACTGTTGGCTACGGGCGTGTTGTATTTGGTGTGGCTGGCCTGGACACTGGCCCGCACCCTGCGTTTGAGCGACAGCACACAAGGCCCCATCGTCGGTTTCTTACAAGGTGTGATGCTGCAATTCGTCAACATCAAAGCATGGTTCTTGGCGCTATCGGTGGTGAGCGGCTGGGTCATCGGGCATGACAACACATGGGAACGCTTGCTCGAAACACTCCCCATCTTCATGCTCTTTGGACTTGTCAGCAACCTCACCTACGCGTGGATTGGCGCCAGCCTGCGCCACTGGCTGCGCGGCCCCGACGATACGGCGCTGCGTCTGCAATGGTTCAACCGAGGCATGGCATTGGCGCTCTTAGCCACCGTTGCGTGGATGGTGCGCGCGGCGCTCGCCCCCCTATGAGCAGGCGCGCCAGTGCGTCTGAGGCGACAGCGGGTCTCAGCCGAGACTAAGGCACCACCGGTTTGTCGCCAGAATAGCCACAAACAACCGCCATCACAGCCATGGGACACCTCTATTTAGTGCGGCACGGTCAAGCCTCTTTGGGCGCTGCCGACTACGACCAACTCAGCCCCTTGGGCACACAACAAAGTCAGCGCTTGGGTGAGCATTGGCGTGCGCAGGGGCTGCGGTTTGACGCCGTCATCACCGGCGCGCTCAAGCGCCACGCGCAAACCTTGGCGGGTATTCAACAAGGCATGGGCACGCAACACGCGGCTTGGGTGTGGCCGGAACTGAATGAGTACGACAGCGAAGCCATCATCCGCGCCATTCACCCCGGTGAGCTGCCCAAACCCACAACACCCGACAGCTACAAACAGCACTTCCGCTTGCTGCGCGATGGCCTCACACAGTGGATGGCGGGGGTGATCAGCCCTCAAGGCATGCCGAGCTACGCAGCGTTTGTGCAAGGCGTCACGTCTGCGCTAGACCACATTCGCCAACAGCAGGATGGGAATGTGCTTTTGGTCTCTAGCGGAGGCCCGATTGCAACGGCGGTGGCGCATGTGCTGAAAACAAGCCCCGAGACAAGCATCGAGCTGAACATGCGCCTGCGCAACAGCGCGGTGAGCGAGTTCAGCTTCAGCCCCAAGCGTCACACCTTGGTGAGCTTCAACAGCTTGCCGCACCTAGAAACACCCACGCACAAAAGCTGGATCACCTTCGCCTGAAAAATCAAGCGGTGCGTCGCTTAGACACGCACCGTGCTCAGCGGCAGTGCCACCAATTCTTTGAGCAAGCGTGCCAGCTGCTCGCCCGCGCTTTGCACGAGCGCCTCACCTTTGGCGGCGGTGGCAGCAGCGGCATTGCCCGCTGCGCCTTGTGGGTTGTAGTCTTGCATGTGCCAACCCAACTTGGCGCTTTTGCCATTGCCCAACACGGCATAGTGCTTGGCGCGGTCTTGTGAGGTAGAGGCAAAGTGTTGTGCTTGCGCCATGCTCACGTGCTGAGGTGACAGCGCCAGCATCATGGAGGTTTCAATGTCGCCGGCGTGAATGCCAAAGCGATGTTCGTCCGCCGAGAACTGGCCCATCACAGACGCATCCAGCGGCAAGTTGTACCAGCTGCTGCTGTACACAATCAGGCCATGTTGGGCGCGCAGCTCGCGCGCCACCACATCCATCAAACCCACATTGCCGCCGTGGGCGTTGAACATCAGCAGTTTTTTCACGCCCGCACGCGCCACCGAGGCGCCGATGTCGCACCAGACTTGAATCAAGGTTTGTGGCGACAAATGCAAGGTACCGGCAAAGGCGGTGTGCTCGGTGCTCAGACCCACCGTTTGCGTGGGCAACACCAACACGGGGTCTGTCGCAGCCAAGTGGGCTAGCGCGGCATTCATCACACCATCTACCAACACCGAGTCCACCGACAGCGGCAGATGCGGTCCGTGTTGTTCGGTTGCCCCCAAAGGCAGAACGGCCACCGTGCGGGCGGGGTCAAGCGCGGCGAAGTCGCGGGTGTTGAGCTCGGCCCAACGGTGTGAGGCCAGGGCCTGAGGTGTGTGTGTGCTGATGTGCGCCGTCATAAACGCCATCTTACTTTCCTGTCATTCCTAGGGCGGCACGCCAAAACGGTTGCAGCTCGGTAACATCTGAGGCATGCACACTTTTGTTTTGCGTCTTTTGAACGCGGCGCGCGCCCTTTGTGCGCCAATACGCCCGCACGCCAAGGTGGCCAAGGCTTTTGCCACCTTGACCATGCTGGTCTGCACATTCGCAGCACCTGGCCACGCACAGGCGCAGGCCAGCGCCGTGGTCAGCACGCCGCAGCTGCGCGCCGAGCTGGTGGCCCACGCGCCGCAAGGCGTGCAGCCGGGCCAGCCGCTGTGGGTGGGCTTGCAGCTCACACATCAACCCGAATGGCACACCTATTGGCGCAACCCTGGCGACTCGGGCTTGCCCACGCAACTTGAACTGAACTTACCCGCAGGCATCACCGCTGGCGAGGTGCAATGGCCACTGCCGCACAAACTCAAAGCGGGCAGCTTGACCAACTACGGCTTCGAAAACACCGTGTTGCTGGCCGTGCCGCTGACCGTGTCCAAGCAGTTCAAAGCCAGTGCCACACAGACGCTGGATATTCAAGTGCACGCCAACTGGTTGGTGTGCCGGTTGGAATGCATCCCGCAAGAGGGCGACTTCGCCTTGCGCATTCCGGCCAACAGCAGCTTTGTGCCACAGGCTGCGGCCTTCGCGTCTGTGCAGGCCCAGCAGCCCCAATCGCTCCCCCGCGTGAAAGCTACCGCCCGCTTTGATGCCCAACGCTTGGTTTTGCAAGTCAGCGGCCTGCCGACCACGTGGCACGGCAAAAACTTGCGCGTTTTCCCAGAAGCCCCAGAGTTGGTCGATTCGGCGACTGAGCAACACCCAAGCGCCAGCCAATCGTGGCAAGGCGATGTATGGACGGTCAAGCTGCCCCTCAGCAACCTGCGCGTGACCGAGCCCAAACGCTTTGACGCATTGCTTACCGATGGCGATGGCGCGGAGCGTCAAGGTTTTGCGGTGTCTGCCCCACTCAGCCAAGCGTGGCCGGCCGTATCAGATCTGCCCACGTCTGCGACATCCGTCACCCCCAAAAACACCGCAGAAGGTGCACGCGGCCTCAATGGTTTACTTGGCGTGGAAGGGTTTCTAGGTTTTGCCTTGGCACTCGCGGGTGCTTTCCTTGGCGGTCTGATCCTCAACCTCATGCCCTGCGTGCTTCCGGTGCTGGCCATCAAGTTTCTGGGTTTTGCGCAGCACAGTCGCCAACACCGGGCACACCGCGTGGCAGGCGTTTCGTACACCGTGGGCGTGGTGGTGAGTTTCTTGGCCTTGGGCGCTGGCGTGTTGGCCTTGCGTGCGGCAGGCGAGCAACTGGGCTGGGGCTTTCAGCTGCAATCGCCAGGCGTGGTGAGCGTGCTCGCAGCCTTGTTCACATTGATTGCGCTCAATTTGTTTGGCTTGTTTGAATTCGGGCAAATTTTGCCCTCGCGTTTGGCGAGTTTTCAATACAAGCACCCAGTGATGGATGCACTGCTCTCGGGCGTATTGGCCGTAGCCGTGGCATCGCCTTGCACCGCGCCGTTCATGGGCGCGTCGTTGGGGCTGGCGATGACCTTGCCCACTTGGCAAGCCTTGTCTATTTTTGCCACCATGGGCTTGGGGCTTGCTGCGCCTTATCTATTGGCCAGCTTTGTGCCTGCCGTTGCCAAGGCGCTGCCGCATCCGGGGCCTTGGATGCTCACACTGCGCCAGCTGCTAGCCTTCCCCATGCTGGCCACCGTGGTCTGGCTGTTGTGGGTGTTGGGCCAGCAAACCAGCTTAGACGTGGCCGTGCTTGCGCTCGGTGGCTTGCTATTGCTCGCCGCCTTTGTCTGGTCGCTCAAGCTGCGCGGCCCAGCGGCGCGTGGCTTGACGTGGGTGTTAGCCGCTGCGCTGGCGTGGGGCGCTTTCACCTTCGCACAAGCGTTGCAAGCCCCCGCCACCAACGCCTCTGCCCCTGCTTCTACACCTGCCAACCCCAGCGACACGCCCGACCTAGGCGCCTCTTGGCAACCTTGGTCTGACGCCGCCGTCGCCCAAAGTTTGGCCCAAGGCCGTCCCGTGTTTGTGGACTTCACGGCAGCGTGGTGCGTGACATGCCAGATCAACAAGAAAACCACGCTGTCCAACAGTGCGCTACAGGCCGACTTTGTCGCACACCACGTGACGCTCATGCGCGCCGACTGGACGCGCCGTGACCCGGCCATCACCGCCGCGCTCACAGCACTGGGGCGCAGCGGCGTGCCCGTGTACGTGCTGTATGCGCAGGGCCGAGCACCCTTGGTGTTGTCCGAACTGTTGAGCGAACACCAAGTGCGCAACGCGTTGACCAACTTGCCCGCACGTGACAAACCTTCGCCCAACACAGACGCGGCCTTGCAGCCCCAAGCCAAAGCCCAAACGACCTCTTAGTCCAAGCCCTTGAGGAGAAAGCCATGACAAGCAACGCCATCCAAGACAGCCTAGCTAACAGCAAAACCATTGCCGTAGTCGGCCTCTCGCCCAAGCCGCACCGTGACAGCTTCAGGGTCGCCAAGTACATGCAAGCCCACGGCTATCGCATCGTGCCCATCAACCCCAATGCCAACGAGGTGTTGGGCGAGCGGTCCTACGCCAGCCTCACTGAAGCGGCCGCCCACACGCACATCGACATGGTGAACTGCTTTCGCAACGCCGAAGACATCCCACCCATCGCCGCCGAGGCCATTGCCATTGGTGCCAAATACCTTTGGCTGCAACTGGGCATCGTGAACGATGCGGCGGCGGCACACGCCGAGGCGGCCGGTCTTACGGTGGTGCAAAACCACTGCGTGATGGTCGAGCACCGCCGACTTGGCTGAGCCACGTCTGGGTGACAATGTGGGCATGTTTGCACCACTCCAAAACGACACCTTTTTGCGCGCTTGCATGCGCCAAGCCACCGACCACACGCCCGTTTGGCTCATGCGCCAAGCCGGTCGCTACTTGCCCGAGTACTGCGCCACCCGCGCCAAGGCCGGCAGCTTCATGGGTCTGGCCACCAACACCGATTTCGCCACTGAAGTGACCTTGCAGCCACTGGAGCGCTACCCGCTCGACGCTGCCATTTTGTTCAGCGACATCTTGACCGTGCCTGACGCCATGGGCTTGGGCCTGTCTTTCGCCCAAGGCGAAGGCCCCAAGTTCGCCAAGAACGTGCGCAATGAAGCGGCAGTCAACGAGCTGGCTGTGCCCGACATGGCCAAGCTACGCTATGTGTTTGACGCCGTCACCTCGATTCGCAAAGCGCTCAACGGCCGCGTGCCTTTGATTGGTTTTTCTGGCAGCCCTTGGACCTTGGCTTGCTACATGGTCGAAGGCGCGGGCTCAGACGACTACCGCCAAGTCAAAACCTTGATGTACAGCCGCCCCGACTTGATGCACCGCATTTTGGAGATCAACGCCGACGCGGTGGCCCTGTACCTCAACACCCAAATCGAAGCCGGTGCCCAAGCCGTGATGATTTTTGACAGCTGGGGCGGCGTGCTGGCCGACGGCATGTTCCAACAGTTCAGCATGGCCTATACCAAACGCGTGTTGGCGCAGCTCAAACGCTCACACGATGGCGCGGTCATTCCCCGTTTGGTGTTCACCAAAGGCGGCGGTTTGTGGTTACCCGAAATGGCCGACCTTGACTGCGACGTGCTGGGTGTGGACTGGACGGTCAACCTCGCGAAAGCCCGTGCCCAAGTGGGCGGACAAGTCGGCGGCCCCGGCAAAGCCCTGCAAGGCAATCTGGACCCCAATGCCTTGTTTGCCCCTGCCGACGCCATTGCCACCGAAGCGCGCCGTGTGCTGGATGCATTCGGTAAACCCCATACCGATACCACCACCACCGGCCCCACCCACATCTTCAATTTGGGCCACGGCATCAGCCAATTCACCCCGCCCGAGAGCGTTGGGGTGTTGGTCGAAGCGGTGCACAGCCACTCACGTTTTTTAAGAAAAACCTGAGCAAAACGCAAAATATTGTGTGTCAAGCGTCCAAAAGTTGTAATTCAACTTAGGACTTATGCACAAAAAAGTTGATCCGGTGCACCAAGTTGGTTTTTTCTTTTGCAGCAAATTAAAAAACTTTAATCTCTCGTAAGTCATTGATTCATATAAGATTATGCGACTGCATTTTTTTGAGGCAGTTTGTTCAAAGCCTTGATTCATGCGCCTTCGGAGCCGCTCAGGTGTAGATATCAACAAAGTTATCCACAGAAATGCTGAGTTAACCCTGAATCCTATTGAAATCAACGACTTAAAGCGCTTTCTGGTAAACCACCTGAACAAAACACCCCAACTCACCGCTTGACATGTCGCACCAAATTTCAGTGATGGTTCACACCCCCGCGCACAGCGGGATCGGTGGCGCACTCACGTACGAAAGCGACACGGCGCACGCGCCGGGCACCTTGGTGCGGGTGCCCTTGGGTAGCCGAGAGTTGTTGGGTGTTGTCTGGGACAGCACCGCCCCCAGCGCTGTCGATGTGTCCGCTGCCGCAGAAGAACAAAGTTCCTTTGTCGATGCAGCCCCCGCCACCATGCAGTTGCGCGCGATTGCCAGCGTGCTGGAAGGCGTATCACCTTTAAGCGCCCACTGGCGCCAGCTGGTGCAGTTTGCCGCCAGCTACTACCAACGCAGCGCGGGCGAAGTGGCCTTGGCTGCGCTGCCCAGCCAACTGCGTGACCTCAGCACAGAACAATGGGTGCGTCGCTTGAAGCGCAAACCCAAAGTCGTCGCCGCCTATGAAGGCGCGACACAAACCATCCCGACACCGACAGACGAACAGGCCCAAGTGTTGGCGGACATCGCTGCGCACAAAGGGCCGTTCTTGCTGTTTGGCAACACCGGCAGCGGCAAGACCGAGGTGTATTTGCGCGCAGCGCAAGCCGTTTTGGAGCACGACCCGCAAGCGCAAATCTTGGTAATGGTGCCCGAGATCAACCTCACACCACAGCTGGAAGAACGCTTTCGCACCCGCTTTTGCCCACAATGGGGCGCTGACTGCTTGGTGGCCATGCACAGCAGCCTCACGCCGGCGCAGCGCCTGAAAAACTGGCTCGCCGCGCACAGCGGCGAAGCGCGTATTGTGTTGGGCACGCGCATGGCCGTGTTTGCCTCGATGCCACATTTGCAGCTCATCGTGGTCGATGAGGAACACGACCCCAGCTACAAGCAGCAAGAAGGCGCGCGCTACTCGGCACGCGACTTGGCCATCTACCGCGGCCAGCTCGAAGGTGCCAAAGTGATTTTGGGTTCAGCCACGCCTTCGCTCGAAAGCTGGCACCACAGCCGCCCAGCCACGGCCTCTGACCTCGCAGGACGCTACATGCGCCTGGCCATGCCTTCGCGTGTCGGTCAAGGTGCGCTGCCCTTGGTACGGCGTGTGGACATGAACCGCCAGCCCTACAAAACCGTGTTCTCCAACCACCTGCTCGATGCGATTCGTGAGCGCGTGACGCGTGGCGAACAAATCTTGGTGTTGCTCAACCGCCGCGGCTACGCCCCCGTGCTCAACTGCAACGACTGTGGCTGGAAAAGCGAATGCCCGCATTGCAGTGCTTACCGCGTGTTTCACAAACTCGACCGCACGCTGCGCTGCCACCACTGCGGCTTCACGCAACCCGTGCCGCGTGCGTGCCCGAGCTGCGGTAACTTAGACATCAGCCCCTTGGGCCGCGGCACAGAGCAACTCGAAGAGCATTTGGCAGAGCTGCTGGCTGATGTGCGCCGCCTTGATGGCGAGCCCATTCGCATCGCCCGCATTGACGCTGACAGCACCCGCCTCAAAGGCGAACTCGAGCGCCAGCTGGCCGAGGTGCACGCAGGTGCGGTGGACGTGCTGGTGGGCACGCAAATGATTGCCAAGGGCCACGACTTCCGGCGCGTCACCTTGGTGGCCGCGCTCAACCCGGATGGCGCGCTGTTCTCTAGCGACTTCCGTGCGCCGGAGCGTTTGTTCAGTTTGCTCATGCAAGCCGCGGGTCGTGCGGGCCGTGACGCCAACATGCGCTTGGTCAGCCCCTGCGAGATGTGGGTGCAAAGCTTTCACCCCATGCATCCACTGTTTGAAGCCCTCAAGCAGCACGACTACCCGGCCTTTGCCGAGCAACAACTCAAAGAACGCGAGCAAGCCACCTTGCCGCCTTTCAGCTTCCAAGCCTTGGTGCGCGCAGAAGCACGCAGCCAAGAAGCCGCACAAAGCTTTTTAAATGCCGCACGCGATGCAGGCGCAGCACTGGCGGATGAACTGCTGGTGGACTTGTACCCCGCGGTGCCCATGACGATTCAGCGCGTGGCCAACATTGAGCGAGCGCAGATGCTGATCGAATGCACCTCGCGCAAAGCGCTGCAACATTTCTTGGCGCATTGGCAGGCCGATTTGCACGCCATGCGCAGCGCGCACCGGCAGGTGATTCGCTGGGCGGTGGATGTGGACCCGCTGGCGATTTAAAACGACGACGCTCAGTTAGCCATTCAGCAATGCGACCGCACCTGAAAAGGTAAAAAATGCCGCGGTCGTGGTGACCAAAATAACCATGGCAATGCGTCCCGTGTTCGCCCCAAAACGCTCTGACAACAAGGCCACATTACTGGCGCTGGGCAATGCGGCGACCAACACCACCACCACCATCGTGAAGTGGTCGATGTGAAACCCCATTTGCACCACGGCAGCCAACACCAGCAATACCAACACGGGGTGCAACACCAATTTGAAAATCGCCACAGGCAAAAAGTCACGCCACAAGATGGGCGGATGACCGCTTTCTTTCACCCGAATTTGTGAACGCGCCAGCACCGCACCAATGGTGAACAGCGCCACGGGCGATGCCGCATCGGCCAGCAAGCCCACCGTCTTCGAGACAGGTCCCACCAACTGCCAATCCATCGCAGAAGATAAACCGCCCAAGCTGATGGCCCAAGGCATGGGGTTGGCCAACACGCCTTTGAGCGCGTTCTTGGCAGCTCGGCTCGCGCCATGCTCGTCCGCGCCGTCTAAGCGAGAAAGCGCGATGCACAGCGAGGTGGTCATAACCATGTCCACCACAATGGTCACGATGGCGGGGCCAGCCGCCGATGCGCCCAGCAAGGCGACCAGCAGCGGCACGCCCATGAACCCAGTATTAGGAAACGCGCCCACCAAAGCGCCAAACGCGGCGTCATTCCAGCCAATGCGTTTGTTCAAGCTGACCACCACCACAAAGCCCACCATCAGCAAGGCGCAAAACAAATACGCCAAGAACAGCGTGGGGTCTAGCAACTGCACGATAGGCGTACTGGCACCGAAGCGGTACAACATGCAGGGCAACGCAAAGTACAGCACAAAACCGTTCAGGCCAGGAATCGCGTCCAGCGGCAGCATGCGGCGGTGCGCCGCCACGAATCCGGCCAAAACCAGTGCAAAGAAGGGAAAAGTGACAAGAAGAATGTTCAGCACACAGGCATTTTGCCTTCTGGGGCGGCCGGTATCATTGCGCGCTTCAACACAACTGTCTCCCGAATGTCTGCTGGTCTGAATCTCGCGCAACAAGAAGCCGTGAATTTCTTGCACGGTCCTTGTCTGGTGTTGGCGGGGGCTGGCTCGGGCAAGACGCGCGTCATCACGCACAAGATTGGCCGCCTCATCCAAATGGGGCTTGAGCCCAAGCGCATCGCCGCGATCACCTTTACCAACAAAGCAGCCACCGAAATGCGTGAGCGTGCCAAAGGCCTCATTGGCCGCGACGCCAAAGATGTGCTGATTTGCACCTTCCACGCGCTCGGCGTGCGCATGCTGCGCCAAGACGGCGGCGTGATGGGCCTCAAGCCGCAGTTCAGCATCATGGACAGCGCCGACGTGACCGGCATCTTGAAGGACGCGGGCGGCACCACCGACGCAGCCACTGCGCGTCAATGGCAATGGACCATCAGTCTGTGGAAAAACATGGGCCTCAACTCGGCACAAGCCTTGGCGGCTGCCAAGGACGACAATGAGCGCATCATCGCCAAAATCATGGCGCGCTACGAAGAGCGCTTAAGCGCGTACCAAAGCGTGGACTTTGACGACCTGATTGGCCTGCCCTTGAAGCTGCTGCAAGCGCACGACGACGTGCGCGCCAAGTGGCAAGCCCAGCTCGGCCACGTGCTGGTCGACGAATACCAAGACACCAACGCCACCCAATACGAAGTGCTCAAGTGCTTGGTGGGCCCTGACCACGCCAGCGCCCGCTTCACGGCCGTGGGTGACGATGATCAGTCCATCTACGGCTGGCGCGGTGCCACGCTGGACAACCTGCGTCGGCTACCGCAAGACTTCCCGACCTTGAAGGTCATCAAGCTGGAGCAAAACTACCGCTCCACCAGCGCTATTCTGCGTGCGGCCAACAACGTCATTCAACTCAACCCCAAACTGTTTCCTAAAACCTTGTTTTCTGAACTCGGCGAAGGCGAGCCCGTGCGCGTGGTCGATGCCGACAACGAAGAACACGAAGCCGAACGCGTGGTGGCACGCATTCAGTCCTTGCGCGAGGGCACCGATGCAGGCAGTTGCGGTTTCAAAGAGCTCAAAGACTTTGCGGTGCTGTACCGCGCCAACCATCAAGCGCGAATTTTTGAAAAAGCGCTGCGCAAAGCGCAAATTCCCTACAAAGTGTCTGGCGGCCAAAGCTTTTTTGACCGCGCCGAGATTCGCGACTTGTGCGCCTGGCTGCGCCTGTGGGTGAACAACGATGACGACCCCGCTTTCTTGCGCACCGTCACCACACCTAAACGCGGCATCGGCCACCAAACCTTGGCCGCCCTCGGTCAGTTTGCGAGCCAATACAAACTCAGCATGTTTGAAGCACTGTTCAGCAACAGCTTGCCCTCGGTACTCAATGCCCGCGCTTTGGGTAGCCTGCACGAGTTTGGCCGCTATGTGAACGACCTTGAGTTCCGCGCACGTCTCACCACGGGTGCTGAAGATGCGCGCGCCTTCTTGAACGACTGGCTCAAAGACATCGGCTACGAAAAACACCTCTACGACGCGGAAGAAAGCGAAAAAGCCGCCGCCTCGAAATGGAACAACGTGATGGAGTTTTGTGACTGGATGGCCCAGCGCTGTGGCGGGCAGATTGACGACACCGCGGGCGTGACCACCGGCAACGAAGTGAAGAACTTGTTAGAAGTCGCACAGACCATCGCCCTGCTCTCCACACTCACCGAACGCGAAAAAGACCAAAACGTAGTGACGCTCTCGACCTTGCATGCCTCCAAAGGTTTGGAGTGGCCACACGTCATGCTGGTGGGCGTGACCGAAGGCATGCTGCCCTTCAAACTCGACGACGAGCCTGGCACTGAACAAACCAACGAAAACATTGCGGTACGCCTACAAGAAGAACGCCGCCTGATGTATGTGGGCATCACACGCGCGCAACGATCACTGGCCGTGAGCTGGACACGCAAACGCAAAAAAGGCCGCGACATGATTGCCGCCATGCCCAGCCGCTTCATCGCCGAAATGGACTTGGCCAAAGACACGGTCAAAGAAGATCCACGTGAAAAACTCAAAGCCTTGCGCGCTGAATTTGCGCTACGTGCCAGCGTGGCGTCGGCTGCGAGTGCCGCCAACAAATAAGGCATATGACAAAGAAAAACCCCGTAGCTTCTTGCGAAACTACGGGGTGTATCTGGTGGCCTGGACGGGGATCGAACCTGTGACACGCGGATTTTCAATCCGCTGCTCTACCAACTGAGCTACCGGGCCAAGGCTAATATTGTAACAGACCCTAAAAGGTGGGCTGCCAGTAAATGCAAAAAAGTTCTCCTTCACCGTAAAAATCGAGCCCCCTGTTTCTTCGCTAGCCGCACCGTAGCACGGATGCCACGAAAAAATAGCCCATCATTTGCCCACGATTTAGGGCTGAAATTACTGTGCGTTTTTTGAACGAAAAACGTGAAAAGTACCCAGCTCGCCTACCCAAGCCTTGCACAGCTTGACCGCTTCAACGCTACGCCCGCATCTCCCAACTTGCTAGATGGACTCAAACTGGTTGGGGAGGCTAAGCAAGAGGGCGAGCTGCACCACATGCGAGACAGTGCCGTGGTTCTGTAAACGTTACCGCAAGCCAAGTGCTTGCTGGATTTGAACTTTAGAACGCACATGTTCCGCCACGCATTGATTGATCGGATGAAGGCTTGCAATGACATCCCCATCCGTCTAGCTGAAAGCATTACGGGTCACCACAGTGGGGGCTCAGAGTTCAACAGTTACGGAACTGTGGGCTATACGCTTGAGCAGAAGTTGAAAGTAATTAAGCGGGTGGAAATTTAAAACCGCAACTGCCCATTGCACAAGCCCTCAACAATCTAGCAACTTGCTAACGTGCAAACGGGTCAAATCAGCCCTACAAGCAGCGTAAAAATACGCTAGCAGGACTGGGTAGCTACGCAGTCAAAAAACAGTTTGTAGGGCTGTTAAAAACGCCTGTTTTCCAGCACCCTAGATGCAGCGTTTTATGACGCTCAGAGGG
>CANBWY010000052.1 GCA_947373245.1 Comamonadaceae bacterium | reverse complement strand
AACCGCGCCATGCCGCTCAGTCATTGCCGCCGAATTGCCTATCTGCTTGCTCAACGTTTGTATATGAGCGCCATACAGTAGCTACGCAGTGGCATAGGCGAAAACACCTAGCAACCCTGAATCAATTTCCCTTGCTACAAAGAATTCTTTTGAACGGATATGTGTTGCATATTGAGACTTTTTTAACTCACATGATCGAGCTGGGCATTTGTCACAAAAAATAGAAATTGCAATTTCAACAAATAATTAAATGTTGTCATATTTACGTAATCTCTTAAGTTGGTTTGAGTTAATAAATCTGCTTCAAGTATTTCTAAGACGAAAAATCATTTTTTGCAAGTCATATGGATGCACGTACAAATTTAAGCAAGATCAAGGTCGCCTGCTCTAACTGTAATTTGCGGGAGCTGTGCATGCCATTGGGCTTGAACGAGAACGAGATCGAACGAGTCGACGAGTTGGTTGACAAGCGTCTAAAAGTGGCGCGTGGTGAAACACTTTTTCAAAGCGGCGATAAGTTCAATGCGCTATTTGCCATACGCACAGGTTTCTTCAAAACTCATATTTCTACAGAAGATGGCCGCGAGCAAGTCACTGGCTTTCAGATGGCAGGCGAAGTTATTGGTTTAGATGGCATAGTGAGTGAACAACATACCTGTAACGTGGTAGCACTAGAAGACGCTGAAGTGTGTGTGATGCCGTTTGACCGAATTGAAGAGTTGTCACGCAAAATCACATCGCTGCAACGTCATTTTCATAAAATTATGAGCCGTGAAATTGTTCGCGAAAATGGCGTCATGTTGTTTCTAGGCAGTATGAACTCTGAAGAACGTGTCGCTGTCTTTTTAATTAATCTAGTAAAACGTTTGCATCTACGTGGGTTTTCATCTTCCGAGTTAATTTTAAAAATGAGTCGAGAAGATATCAGCAGCTATCTCGGCATGCGGCTTGAAACTGTCGGTCGCAGTTTCAAAAAAATGATCGCAGAAGGTATTCTCGAAGTGAATGGACGTCACGTCCGAATAATCAATCTCAATGCTTTAACTGATCTCACATTATTAAAATAGTGACAGTGAGTTTTCTTGATTGGGCCAATCCGTCAAAGCCCACTGCACATGCTCACGCACCACCTCGTTGTCATGCATGAGATGCGCTTGCAGTGCTTGACGCAAAGCCGCATCGTCCGCATGACGCAATGCATTGCCAGCAGCCACCGCCAAGTTGCGTAACCAGCGCACATGGCCAATGCGGCGAATGGGGCTGCCCTCGGTGTAACGCAAAAACTCGGCCTCGTTCCACGCCAACAAACGCGCCATGTCTTGACCTACCAGTCCGGCTCGCACATCGAAGTCAGGCAAGGTGGAGGTTTGCGCAAACTTGTTCCAAGGGCAAATCAGCTGGCAGTCGTCACACCCGTAAATGTGGTTGCCCAGCAAAGGCCGCAGGGCCACATCAATGCTGCCCTCATGCTCAATCGTCAAGTACGAAATGCAGCGCCGTGCGTCCACCAGCCCCGGCGCAACAATGGCCTGCGTGGGGCACACATCGATACACGCCGTGCATTGGCCGCAGTGTGCGCTGGTAGGTTCAGAGGCGGGCAAGGCGACGTTGAGAAAAATCTCACCCAAAAAAAACATTGAACCGGCTTCACGGTTCAGCACCAGCGTGTGTTTGCCCCGCCATCCTTGGCCGCTGCGTGTGGCCAGTTCGGCCTCCAGCACAGGGGCCGAGTCGGTGAAGGCGCGGTACGCAAAGCCCTCGGGCTTCAAGGTGTCAGCCAACAAAGCATCCACTTGCTGCGCCAGCGTGTCGAGACGGTTGCGCAAGACCTTGTGGTAGTCGCGCCCTCTGGCGTAGACCGAGATCACCGCTTCCTGGGGGTTCGCCAAGCGTTGCCACTCGGCGTCTTGCCAACCCTCGGCGGTGCCGCGCGGCAAGTAGTTCATGCGGGCAGTCAGCACGCTCAAGGTGCCAGGCACCAGCTCGGCGGGGCGCGCACGCTTCATGCCGTGGCGGGCCATATAGTCCATGTTGCCGTGGAAGTTTTGAGCCAGCCAATGTTGCAAATGCGGCTCGGCCGAAGACAAATCCAAAGGGGCCACCGCAATTTGAGAAAATCCCAATGTTTGCCCTAGGGCCTGAATTTGCGTGAGCAATAATTTGTAATCGATAGACAACGGAAACCCTTGAACAATTTGCCCATTGTAAAAACTCTGGTTTGGCACGATGAAGCCGCCACCGCCGCGTTTGCCGCGCAGCTGACTGGCAGCTTGACACACGCCAACTTGAACGCCTGCATCGCCTTGCAAGGCGACTTGGGTGCGGGCAAAACCACATTTGTGCGCTACCTGTTGCGCGCCTTGGGTGTCGAGGGACGCATCAAAAGCCCAACCTATGCGGTGGTCGAGCCCTACACAGTGCCCGCAGGCGAGGTGTGGCACTTTGACTTTTACCGCTTCAGCGACCCACGCGAGTGGGAGGATGCAGGCTTTCGCGACATCTTCGCCAGCCCCGGCTTGAAGCTGTGCGAGTGGCCGCAAAACGCCGCAGGCGTGATGCCCACGCCCGACTTAGAACTCAACATCCAAGTCGACGACCACGAGCAACGCCAAGTGCAAGTGACGGCCTTCACCCCGCGTGGACAGGTGCTGCTGGCATGACGCAAGCAAACGGCATCACCCGTCGCCACCTGTTGCAAAGCGGCTCACTCGCTTTGCTGCTGGGCAGCGTCGACATCGCGTGGGGTGCCAGCATCGTGGCCGTGCGCGTGTGGCCCGCTGCCGCCTACACCCGCGTGACGATTGAGAGCGACACAGCCCTCAAAACCGTGCCCATCTTTGTAGCCAACCCGCCTCGTTTGGCGGTGGACATTGAAGGCATTTCGCTCAACCCGGCACTCAAAGAACTCGTGGGCAAAGTGCGCTCGGACGACCCCTACATCACGGGCGTGCGCGTGGGCCAATACACCGCCAACACCGTGCGTTTGGTGCTGGACTTGCGGCGCATGATCCAACCCCAAGTGTTCAACCTGCCCCCCGTCAAAACGGGCAACACACAATACCAACACCGCTTGGTGTTAGACCTCTATCCGTCTGAAGTGGCCGACCCTCTGGAGGCCTTGATTGTGGACAAGCTCAAGGGTGGCAACGCCTTTGCGAGTTCACCCACCATGACGGCCACGCCCACACCACCGCCCAACGCCAAGCTGGGCACACAGACCGACCCCGTGGGCGATTTGCTGGCCAACCAAAACCGCCAACCTGAACGCCCCATGCCTGCCGCGTCTGTGGCGCAAGCGCCCTTGGACGGCGAGCGTTACATCATCGTGGCACTTGATCCAGGCCACGGCGGTGAAGACCCGGGCGCGATTGGCCCACGTGGCACCAAAGAAAAAGACGTGGTGTTGCAAATCGCCCACCGCATGCGCGAGCGCATCAACAACACCATCATCAAAACCCAGCACGGCAATTTGCCCATGCGGGCCTACCTGACCCGCGATACCGACTTCTTTGTGCCGCTCAACCAGCGCGTCGAAAAGGCCCGTCGCGTGCAGGCCGACTTGTTTGTGAGCATCCACGCGGATGCGTTCCTCACACCCGATGCACGCGGTGCCAGCGTATTTGCACTCAGCCAGGGGGCCGCGACAAGTGCACAAGCACGTTGGATGGCCAACCAAGAAAACCGCGCCGATTTGGTGGGTGGCCTCAACATCAAAACACAAGACGCCACCGTGCAACGCGCGCTGCTGGACATGAGCACCACGGCGCAAATCAACGACAGCTTAAAGATTGGCAGCGAAATGCTGGGGCAAATTCGCCACATCGGCAAACTGCACAAACCCCACGTCGAGCAAGCCGGCTTTGCCGTGCTCAAAGCGCCGGATATCCCCAGCGTGTTGGTAGAAACCGCCTTCATCAGCAACCCAGATGAAGAAACTCGCCTCAATAGCGAGGCTTACCAAAACGAACTCGCGAATGCGTTGATGAAAAGCATCGAACGCTACTTCTCGCGCAACCCGCCATTGGCGCGTACACGCAATACGTAAATGACAGACACACCCGAACAACCCAAAAACCCGCTGCACGGCATGACGCTGGAAAAAATCGTCACCGAGCTGGCCGACTGTTACGGCTGGGAGGGCTTGGGCGAGCGCATCAACATTCGCTGCTTCACGCATGACCCCAGCATGGGCTCAAGCCTGAAGTTTTTGCGCAAAACACCTTGGGCACGCGAGAAGGTGGAGAGCCTGTATTTGTTCATGCTGCGCGACATGCGCCGCACGGAACGTGGGTTTTAACGCGACTTTAAAAGCGTTTTAATCGGCGCTTTTTTGCGGCGCGCGTGAGGCCTTCCAGGAGCTATAAGCCGCCAACGCGCTAGGCACCAAGATCAACCCCCAAATGATTTTTTCGAGGTTGGACTTGACCCAAGGCATATTGCCAAAGAAGTAACCCGCCGTCACGATGCCGCCCACCCACAAGGCGCCACCCGCCACATCGAAAAAGCTGAATTTGCGACGCGTCATCTGCGCCACACCAGCCACAAAGGGCGCGAAGGTTCGTACAAAGGGCATGAAGCGCGCGGCCACCAAGGTCACGCCGCCGTAGCGCTCGTAAAACGCATGGGCTTGGTCAAAGGCGCGGCGGTTAAAAAACTTGGAGTCTTCCCACGCAAACACCTTGGGGCCAAAGAAGCGACCGATGGTGTAATTGGTTTGGTTGCCCGCCACGGCAGCGCTGAACAGCAAGGCCAGTGACAAGCCATAGTCCATCAAACCCACACCACACATGGCCCCCACCACAAACAGCAGCGAGTCACCAGGCAAAAACGGCATGACCACCAAACCGGTCTCCACAAAGATGATCAGAAACAGCAAGGCGTAGACCCATGTGCCATTGGCTTGCACAAAGGTCTCCAAATAGCGGTCAATGTGCAAAATGAAGTCGATCAAGAAAGTAATAAGTTCCATGGGCAGCATTATCCCTGCCTCTAAAATGAGTCCGTGCAACCTGCGACCCAACCCCCACGCGCCATCCGCGAACTCCCCGACGAACTCATCAGCCAAATCGCCGCTGGCGAGGTGGTCGAACGCCCTGCCTCGGTGGTGCGCGAACTGGTGGACAACGCGCTAGACGCGGGTGCCACACAAATCACCCTGCGTTTGCTCGCAGGCGGTGTGCGCCTGATCAGCGTGGAAGACAACGGTGTGGGCATTCCCGCCAACGAACTGCCTGTGGCCTTGAAGCGCCACGCCACCAGCAAGATCACCAGCCTGACTGAGTTGGAATCTGTGGGCACCATGGGTTTTCGTGGTGAAGCCTTGGCCGCGATTCAATCGGTGTCCGAGTTGTCCGTGCTGTCGCGCACCGCCACACAAGACAGCGCCATGCTGCTGGATGGCCGCAGCGGCGAGCTGCAACCCGCAGCCCGCGCCCAAGGCACCACGGTGGAAGTCAAAGAGCTGTTTTACAGCACACCGGCTCGTCGCAAGTTTTTGAAGACCGACAACACCGAACTGGCCCACTGCGTGGAAGCGGTGCGCCGCCACGCCCTCACCCGCCCCGAAGTGGGCTTTGCCATTTGGCATGAAGGCAAGTTGGTCGAACAGTGGCGTGCGCAAACCATAGACGTGACCTCGGGTGAAGACCTGAACGCCCAATACCAACAAGCCCTAGACCGTCGCTTGGCCGACGTGTTGGGCGATGACTTTTTAGAAAACTCGGTTGCCGTGCATTACCAATCGGGCAACGTCACCGTGGTGGGACGCGCCGGCATTCCCGACGCCGCGCGCGCGCGCGGCGACCACCAGTTCTCCTATGTGAACGGCCGCTATGTGCGCGACAAGGTGGTGACCCACGCTGCACGCAGCGCCTACGAGGACGTGCTGCATGGCCACCGCCAACCGGTGTACGCGCTGTATGTCGAGATTGACCCCACACGTGTGGATGTCAACGTGCACCCCACCAAAATTGAAGTGCGTTTTCGCGATGGCCGCGAGGTGCACCAAGCCGTGCGTCACGCGGTAGAAAACGCCTTGGCTGTGCCGCGCGCCAACCTGCTCATGGCCCATGCCTTGCAAAACCACGAGCTGCCGATGGCCGGCACTTTGGGCGCATCAAGCGCATCTGAGGCTGTGGCTACGCCCACACCGCCCGCTTGGCCCAACGCCCACTGGCAGCAAGCGGCCATGCCTCTCGCGGGCACACGCGTATCGGATGTGGGTGCTTTGTGGCAGCCCACGCCACGCACCAGCTTGCCCGCGCAAGAGCAGACCGTACACAGCTTTGCGCCCAGCGCCTTCAGCGTGACCAACGCGCCTGTGCCTTCGCTGCAAGACGCAGCCCCCGACACTTGGCCCTTAGGCAAAGCCCTGGCCCAACTGCAAGGCGTGTACATCTTGGCCGAGAACGCCCAAGGTTTGGTGCTGGTCGATATGCATGCGGCACATGAACGCATCGTCTATGAGCAGCTGAAAACACAAATCGACGCGCAACACATCAGCAGCCAGCCCCTTTTGATTCCCGCCACTTTCCCTGCCAGCGCACAAGAGGTGGCCACTGCCGAAGCCTGCGCAGACGCGCTGCAAGAACTGGGTTTAGAGATTTCCACCCTGTCGAGCAAAACCTTGGCCGTGCGTGCCGTGCCCAGCAGCTTGGCGCAAGGCGATGCTGTGGCACTGGCCCGCAGCGTGTTGGCTGAGTTGAGCCAACACGACGCCAGCACGGTGGTGCAACGCGCCCGCAACGAGCTGCTCGCCACCATGGCCTGCCACGGTGCAGTGCGCGCCAACCGCAAACTCACCTTAGATGAGATGAACGGTTTGCTACGCCAAATGGAAGTGACCGAGCGCTCCGACCAGTGCAACCACGGCCGCCCCACCTGGCGACAGCTCACGATGCGTGAACTCGACGCGCTGTTTTTGCGCGGTCGCTGATGTCGAGCACCCTCATCATTGTGTTGTTGTCGATGCTGCTGGGCATTCAGCCTGTGGCCACCGATTTATACCTGCCGGCACTGCCCGCGATCCGCGCTGAATTTGGGGCCGAGCTGTCGCAGGCGCAACTCACGCTCAGCGCTTTGCTGTTGGCCTTTGGTACCTCGCAATTGGTTTGGGGTCCGCTGTCAGACCGCTTCGGTCGTCGCCCCATTTTGTTGTGGGGTTTGGGGGCTTTCACCCTCGCGGGCTTGGGCTGCGTGTTGGCCAGCAGCATGCACGCGCTGATCGTGTGGCGCGCGTTGCAAGGCGCCGCCATGGGTGCGGTGGTGATGTGCGCACGCGCGATGGTGCGTGACCTCTACACGCCCGAAACCGGTGCCGGGGTGATGTCCAAAGCCCTGACGGGTTTGGGCTTTTTGGCTTGTGCCAGTGGCCCGCTGGGTGGCTGGTTGACCGACGTGTGGCGTTGGCAAGCCGCGATGGGTTTGGTGATGGGCTTTGGCGCGTGCACGATGGCCTTTGTGGCCTTCACATTCAAAGAAACCGTGCACCGCAAAAACCCACACGCCTTGCACATCCGCGTCTTGGCAAAAACATGGTGGCACATCGTGCGTCACCCGACCTTCGTGGCTTTTTCATGTGTGGCCATTTGCTCTTATGGCGGTGTCTTTACCTTCTTGGCCTCGTCCTCCTTTGTATTTATCGGCCTCTTGGGGTTGGCACGCTGGCAATACGGGTTGCTGCTGTTTTCAATGGCGTTCACCTATTTGTTGGGTACCTTGCTGTGCCGTCGGCTGCTGCCTCGGTTTGGCGTGCAGTACACGGTGGCGATTGGCGGTGCTTTGTCCCTCGTTGGCGGTGGGGTGACGTTCATTCACGCAGCGCTGGGCTGGCACAGTGTGGTGAGTTTGATGGGCCCGCTTTATCTGTTCATCTTGGCGCACGGCATCCATCAGCCCTGCGGTCAAAGTGGTGCCATCGGACCCTTTCCCTACGCAGCCGGTGCAGCGTCTGCGCTGGGAGGCTTTTTGATGATGGTGGCCGCCTTTGTCACCAGTTTATGGATCGGTGCTGCCAACGATGGCTCGGCCATGCCGATGGTCAACAGCATTGCCTTTTGGTCTGTGGCCACCGCGCTCTCGGCTTGGTTGCTGGTGCTGCGCCGTGGAGGCCCGCGTGTCTAATTTGGCCCAAGGTTGGCGCGTCGATGCCCTCGCTTTGGTGGGCCCAACCGCCAGCGGCAAGACGGCCGCGGCTTTGGCCATCGCCCAGCAGTGGCCGGTTGAAATCATCAGCGTCGATTCAGCCTTGGTGTACCGCAGCATGGACATTGGCACCGCCAAGCCCAACGCCCAAGAGTTGGCCCAAGTGCCGCACCACCTGATTGACATACGCGACCCCCTGCACGCCTACAGCGCCGCCGAATTTGCCCGCGATGCCACGCGTTTGATGGCCGAGATACGTGCGCGCGGCAAACTGCCCTTGCTGGTGGGCGGCACCATGCTGTACCTGAAAGCCTTGCGTGACGGCATCGACGACTTACCCACTGCCCAGCCCGCGCTGCGTGCCGACATAGAACAACAAGCGCTAGCCCTAGGTTGGCCCGTCATGCATGCGGAATTGGCGAAGGTCGATGCCATCACCGCAGCGCGCCTCGCGCCTCATGATGCCCAACGCATTTCACGCGCACTCGAAGTGTGGCGGGTGAGCGGCAAGCCCTTGTCGCAGTGGTTTGCCGAGGCCAATGCCACACGCGCGGCACAGCCTGCGTTGAACATGCCAGTGTTGTCGCTTGAGCCCGTCCACCGCGCGTGGCTGCATGCGCGCATTTCACAACGTTTTGACATCATGTTGGCGGGTGGTTTCTTGGCCGAGGTGCAAGCCTTGCGGGCACGCGGCGATTTGCACATCGACTTGCCCAGCATGCGCTGCGTGGGCTATCGCCAAGCGTGGGAGTTGTTAGACCGCGCGGAGGTGATGGGGGCAGTGCCAGAAAGCATCTTGCCGCAGTTGCATGAATTAGGTGTAGCGGCGACACGTCAACTGGCCAAACGCCAACTCACGTGGTTGCGCGGTATGGATGAACGCATCGCCATCGCCTGCGATGCGCCAGATGCTTTGGCACAAACGCTGGCTGCAGTTGCGCGATTTACTGCAAAGGCTCTTTAAGCACGTCGGGCAATGGTAAAGGCATGATGGCAATGCCCTCGTCGATCAGCGCTTCGGTTTCTTCTGTGGTCGCATGTCCGCGAATGTTGCGATGCTCAGCTTCGCCGTAATGCATCTTGCGGGCTTCTTCAGGGAAGCTGTCACCCACATCTTGGGTGTTCGCCACCACATGGCGGACCATCTTTAACAAAGCGGCTTGTTCTGAGGAGGTGCTGGCGTCGGACGCACGCGTGGTGCTCAAGTTCAAACGTGGTGCGCTGAGCATTTTGGTCACCGAGGCATCGCCGCACAAAGGGCATGTCACCAAGCCACGGGTGAGTTGGCTTTGAAAATCGTCTTCCGAGCCGAACCAGCCTTCAAACACATGGTGCTGCCCGCATTGAAGGTCTAACACTTTCACAGGCGTTGCCAATCCAAAGGCCATGCACCACTGAGATGGTTTTGCAACCAGAGCAAGCCGGTCAAGGTTTTGGCGTCTGTCAGCTGGCCGTCGCGTGACCAAGCCAAGAGTTCGTCCACGCTGGCATCAAACACATCCAAGAACTCACCATCGTCCAAATGGCGCTCGCCTTGCGTCAAACCACGCGCAAACCAAATGTCGATGAACTCGGTGGAATAACTGATGACGGGGTGCAACACACCCGCATGCGCCCACTCCGTGGCACGGTAGCCTGTTTCTTCTAGCAACTCACGCTGGGCGCAAACCAAGCGGTCTTCACCTGGATCGAGTTTGCCCGCAGGAAATTCGATCATCACTTGTTGCACGGGGTAACGGTATTGGCGCTCCATCACCAAGCGGCCATCGTCGCGCAAAGCGATGATCATCACCGCACCAGGGTGAATCACAAATTCACGCGTGGCGTTGCTGCCATTGGGCAAGCGCACGGTGTCGCGAAAGGCGTGCAAAAAGTGGCCTTTGAACAACGCCACATGGTCAACGGTGTGTTCGACCAAATGGCTGTCAGCAGATGTGGAAGGGGTCGTTTTGTGGGGGCTGTTCATCATGAAAAAAGCCAGCACGATGGCTGGCTTCATTGGAGTAGCAAGTGCTTAGGTACCCAAAGTGGTGACGATGGCTTTGGCGCACAAAGTCATCAAACCACCAGGCAGCAAGCCCAAGACGAGCAACAAGCCGCTGTTGATCAACAGCACCACGCGCACATCTTTGCCCGCAGACACCGTGCTGGCCGTCAGGGGTGAATCAAAGTACATGACCTTGACCACGCGCAAATAATAGAACGCAGCGAGCAGCGACATCATCACCGCATACGTCGCCAAGGCGATGGCGCCTGGCTGGTCAGAAGCCACCAAGGCTTGCAACACCGATAACTTACCTGCAAAGCCAACCATAGGTGGTACGCCAGCCAGCGAGAACATGCACAAGGCCATCACGCCTGCGTACAAGGGACTGCGTTGGTTCAGGCCAGCAAAGTCAGTGATTTCTTCGCTCTCGAAGCCTTCACGTGCCAACAACATGATGATGCCGAACACAGCCAAGGTCGTCAGCACATAGGTGATGACATAGAACATGGCAGAGCTATAGGCATTGGCCGCAGCAGCGGTGTTGCCGTTGGCCACACCTGAGTACAAACCAATCAACACAAAACCCATTTGGGAAATCGTAGAGAAGGCCACCATGCGCTTCATGTTGGTTTGTGCAATACCGGCCAAGTTACCGATCAACAAAGAAGCGACGGACAAGACCATCAGCATCTGTTGCCAATCGATGGCCAAAGGCATCAGCCCCTCCACCAATAAACGCATGGTCATCGCGAAAGCAGCCAACTTGTGCGCGCCACCGATCATGAGGGTCACGACCGTTGGGGCACCTTGGTACACGTCAGGCACCCACATGTGGAAAGGCACCACACCAAACTTGAAGCCCAAACCACAGACCACGAACACCAGGCCCAAGACCAAGACTTTGTGATTGATTTGGCCAGTTGCCACGGCTTGGAACACGGTGCTGATGTCGAGTGAGCCTGTCGCGCCGTAGAGCATGGACATGCCGTAGAGCAAGAAGCCACTGCCCAAAGCACCGAGCACGAAGTACTTCATGGCAGCTTCCGTTGCCGTGGCGTTGTCGCGGCGCAAGGCCACCAAAGCGTAGCTAGACAGCGCCAACAATTCCACACCAAGGTACAGCACGAGGAAGTTGTTGCCGGAGATCATGACGTACATGCCCAACAAGGCAAACAAGCCTAAGGTGAACAACTCGCCACCATGCTTGAGCATGTCGCGGTCAGCCGCATAAGGACGGCCATAAACCAAGGTCACAAACACAGCCAAGGTGGAGAAGCATTTCAGCCAGTTGCCCATGGGGTCAGAGACCACCATGTTGCCAAAGCTATACACCGTCGTGCCACTGCTGGCATCGTGCGCTTGCAGCACAGCCACCACGCCCATCGTCAACAGCGACAGCGCATAGGTCGTCGTGCGACGAGGCGATTTGACGAACAAGTCGACCATCGCAATCACAATGGTCATCACGAGCAACAGCAGCTCAGGGTATAGCGCTGCTATGTTGAATTTTTCAATCATTTGGTCAATCCCTCTTTATTGGGGCAACTTGGACAAGGCCACGTGCTTGAGCAACTCAGCCACGGACACATCCATCACATCGGTGAATGGCTTGGGGTACACGCCCATGACCAACACGGCAACACCCAACAGGGCCATCATGAAGAACTCACGGTTGTTGATGTCGGTCAATTCTTTGACGTGGTCATTGGCCACGGGCCCCAGATACACGCGCTTGACCATCCACAGGGTGTAGGCAGCGCCGAAGATCAAGGCTGACGCGGCGGCAAAGCCGATCCAGAAGTTGTATTTGATGGCACCCAAAATGACCATCCACTCGCCCACGAAACCGGCTGTGCCTGGCAAACCGCAGTTGGCCATGGCAAACAACAAGGCGAACGCTGCAAACTTGGGCATGGTGTTGACCACGCCGCCGTAGCTGGCGATTTCGCGTGAGTGCATGCGGTCATACAAGACACCGATGGACAAGAACATCGCAGCCGACACGAAGCCGTGCGCAATCATTTGCACCAAGGCACCAGACACACCGATGTCGTTGAAGATGAAGAAGCCCAAGGTCACAAAGCCCATGTGCGCGACCGATGAATAAGCCACCAACTTTTTCATGTCCTCTTGCACCATGGCGACCAAGCCCACGTAGACCACGGCCACGATTGACAAGGCAATCATTACCCAAGCGAATTCGCGTGCAGCATCAGGCGCAATCGGCAACGAGAAACGCAAGAAACCATACGCACCCAACTTCAACATGATGGCAGCCAACACAGCAGAGCCACCTGTGGGCGCTTCGACGTGGACGTCTGGCAACCAAGTGTGGACAGGCCACATCGGCACCTTCACAGCAAATGCGGCGAAGAAAGCGAAGAACAACAAGGTTTGCGCATGCGCTGGCAAAGGCAGTTTGTACCAAGTCGCCAAGTCAAAGCTGCCGCCCGATTGGGTGTACAGATAGATCAAAGCAACCAGCATCAACAAGGAACCCAGCAAGGTGTACAAGAAGAATTTGAACGCTGCGTAGATTTTGTTGGGGCCGCCCCAGATACCAATGATCAAGTACATCGGGATCAAGGTGGCTTCAAAAAACACATAGAACAGCATGCCGTCGACCGCGCTGAACACGCCGATCATCAAGCCGCTCAAGATCAAGAACGCGCCCATGTATTGGTTCACGCGCTCGGTGATCACTTCCCAACCCGCGATCACAACGATCACGGTGATGAAAGCGGTCAACAAGATGAACCACAAAGACAGGCCGTCAACGCCTAAGTGGTAGAACACGTTGAAGCGTTCGATCCACATGGTGTTTTCAGTAAATTGCAAAGCGGCGGTCGACACATCGAAACCGCTGTAGAGCGGCAGCGTCACAGCCAAACTGACGATGGAACCAATCAATGCGATCCAACGCACGACCTTCGCATGTTCGTCACGCCCCAAGGCGAGCAAGATGACACCAAAGAAAATTGGTGTCCAAATGGCAAGGCTCAATAAACCCATTTTTTATTCTCCTTATTTGAGCCAGACGAACCAGGTCATCAGCACGAACACGCCCAAGATCATGACCAAGGCGTAGTGGTAGAGGTAGCCAGTCTGCAACTGACGCGTGATAGATGACACCCAACCCACCAATTTCCAAGAAGCGTTCACCACACCACCTTCGATGATGGCTTGGTCGCCGCCCTTCCACAGTCCTGTGCCCAAAGCGCGCGCGCCACGGGCCAAGATGTTTTCATTGAACCAATCCATGTAGTACTTGTTCTCGAACAAGACGTAGATGGGATGACACACACGTTTGATCGCCGTAGGCACTGCGGGATTGATCATGTACATGTAGTAAGACGACACCACACCGGCCAAAGCCAACAAGAACGGTGCAGAGCTGAAGGCGTGCATGGCCATGGCGACAGCGCCGTGGTACTCATGGCTCAACTCTTCCATCACAGGGTGTTTGTCAGCGTTGATGAAGATGGCGTCTTTGAAAAAGTCGCCAAACAACATTGGGTCAATCGTATAAAAACCAATCAACACCGAAGGAATCGCAAGTAAGACCAAAGGCACGGTCACGACCCAAGGTGACTCATGTGGGCCGTGGTCATGGCCGTGATCGTCGTGATGGTCGTCATGCGCATGGTGGTCACCGTGATGCAGTTCAGGGTTTTGGTCATAACGCTCTTCGCCGTGGAACACGAGGAAGTACATGCGGAACGAATAGAACGCCGTCACAAACACACCGGCCAACACCGCAAAATGCGCGAAGCCTGCACCGGGCAAGTGGCTTTCTGCCACCGCTTCGATGATGCTGTCTTTGGAGTAGAAACCAGAGAAGAACGGTGTACCGATCAAGGCCAACGAACCCAGCAACGAGGTGATCCACGTGATGGGCATGTACTTACGCACGCCGCCCATCCAACGGATGTCTTGGTTGTGGTGCATGCCCATGATGACAGAACCGGCACCCAAGAACAACAAGGCTTTGAAGAATGCGTGCGTCATCAAGTGGAACACCGCCACAGAGTAAGCGGAAGCGCCCAAGGCCACGGTCATGTAACCGAGCTGCGAGAGTGTGGAATAAGCCACCACGCGCTTGATGTCGTTTTGGATCAGACCCAAGAAGCCCATGAACAAGGCTGTGATGGCACCAATCACCAGGATGAAGTTCAGCGCCGTGTCTGACAACTCAAAGAACGGCGACATGCGCGTGACCATGAAGATACCGGCCGTCACCATGGTTGCCGCGTGAATCAACGCAGAGATAGGTGTTGGACCTTCCATCGAATCAGGCAACCACACATGCAGTGGGAACTGAGCCGACTTACCCATCGCACCGATGAACAAGCAAATACAGATCACCGTCACCAACATCCAGTCGGTGCCAGGGAATGTGAGTGCGCCCAATTCAGCAGCTTTGGCGAAGGCTTCGGTGTAGTTCAAGGTGCCGCCATACGCAGCGATCAAACCAATGCCCAAGATGAAGCCGAAGTCGCCCACGCGGTTGACCAAGAAGGCTTTCATGTTGGCAAAGATGGCGGTGGGTTTGTTGAACCAAAAACCGATCAACAAATAAGACACCAAGCCCACAGCTTCCCAACCGAAGAACAGTTGCAACATGTTGTTGCTCATCACGAGCATCAACATGGAGAAGGTGAACAAAGAGATGTACGAGAAGAAGCGGTTGTAGCCCTCGTCCTCTTGCATATAGCCAATGGTGTAGAGGTGAACCATCAATGACACAAAGGTCACGACGCACATCATCATGGCGGTCAGGCCATCGACCATGAAGCCGATTTCCATTTTCAAATCACCCACGACCATCCAGGTGTAGATGGTTTCATTGAAACGGGCACCGTCCACAGCCACGCTTTGCAGCGTCATGACAGACAACACGAACGCAATGAACACGCCCAAAATGGTGAGGGTATGGGTCAAGCCGCGGCCAATTTTGTTACCGCCAAAGCGCGTTCCAAAAATACCGGCCAAGGCAGAGCCCACGAGGGGCGCCATTGGCACAGCCAACAAAGTAGAAGCTTGCAGGGTTTGTGACATGGTGAATTAACCCTTGAGCGTGTTGAGTTCATCCACGTTGATGCTGGATTTGTTGCGGAACAACTGCACCAGAATCGCCAAGCCGATGGCAGATTCAGCAGCCGCCACGGTCAAGATGAAGAAAACAAA
>CANBWY010000051.1 GCA_947373245.1 Comamonadaceae bacterium | reverse complement strand
AATTTGTTTTTTTGGCTCCGTCGCGTGAAAAATTAAAAAAGGCCAGGTCGTTGCAGGGAAAATGTTGGCCGCCAAATCAGACAAACCCCCTTTAAAGTGATCTGCCAGCTCTCGGTGCTTGCTGTGGGCTGATGGCTTCGTGCAGTTTCATAGCCTCTTCGAAGGCGGTCTTGATTCCACGCGCGGTCTCCCAATCGCGTCGGCCATTGCCTCTGGAAACATACAGCACTTCCATGGGAGGGAATGCTTGCTCATCTTCAATCCAAACGCCCATGGGGACATCGTCTTGGATGCATACGACGGTAGGCGGTTTGGGGTCTATGCAAATGGATAGGAATTCAAGTGCGGGTTCCTGTGCATCGGGAAGAATGATGATGGACATTACTTGCGGCTTTGGCGAGCTGCTGCCAGTTGCGCCCGTGACTCGGCAACGGACATGCCTTTGCCTTGCAAGCGGTCTTTTTCACCCAAGGCGATGATTTTCAAGGCGGCGATGAGCGCTTCCTTTTCCTGAAAGCATTTGACACTTTCAACCACCATGCTGGCTTCGCCATTCTGGGTGATGAAAAAAGGTGTGCCGTTCATTTCTAAGTCCTCAGAAATCTGGGCTGCATGGCTTTTCAGGTAGGAGATGGATTTGATGTTGGCGGCGGACAGCATAGCGATCCTTTGATGTTGATGGGTCTGAATTTAGTACCGAATTCGGTCAAAGTCAAGCGCTCATGCCAAAACTGAATCGCTACCCGAGAGTTGCTGACATTCGTGCCAGCACTCTCGACGTGGCTGCCACGAACCCTGGGCTTCTAAGCGCTCTAGGTACTTGCCTTCAGCGCCAACGCCCTGTCATACAGCGCGTTTTTCGCTTCCCCGCTCAGTTCAGCCGCCACTTTCACAGCGGTTTTGAGCGGCAGTTCTTGCATCAAAATTTTCAGCAATCGGTCGTTGTCTGAGCCCGCTACACGTGTTTGCGCTTGGGCGTGCACCACCAGCGCAAATTCACCGCGTGTGCGCTGTGGGCTGGCGGCTATCCAACCCGTTAAATCTTGCGCGGCGACCGTGGCAATCTCTTCAAACTGCTTGGTCAGTTCGCGCCCCACCGTCACAGGGCGCGTGCCCAAAGCGCCCAATGCAGCGGCTAAAGCCTCAATTCGGTGTGGCGCTTCCAGCAGCACTTGTGTGCGTGCTTCTTGCCCCAGCACGTCAACCGCATGGGCGCGCTCGGTGGCTTTAGAGGGCAAAAAGCCAACAAACACAAAACCAGACGAGTCGTGTGCAGGTGTGCCGCACGCGCTTAGCAAGGCGGTCACGCTGCTTGCGCCGGGCATGGGCACCACGCGAAGACCCGCGCTTTGTACTTGCCACGCCAAACGTGCGCCGGGATCGCTCACAGCGGGTGTGCCAGCGTCGCTCACATAGGCCACGCGTTGACCCGCCTGCAAGCGGCGCACCACTTCTTCGGCGGCTTCGGCTTCATTGTGTTGGTGCACCGCCAGCCACTGTGATGAGGATTTGTCGATGCCGTAGGCACGCAGCAAAGTTTGTGAGTGCCGCGTGTCCTCACAGGCCAAGGTGTCGCAAAGACTAAGTACATGCAGCGCACGCAAGCTGATGTCGGCCAAATTACCAATCGGCGTGGCGACCACGTACAGCGTGCCTGTTGGGTAGTTTTGGGTGGCTGCTGCGGCATGTGCGGCAGACAAGGCGGAATCAAAGTTGGCACTCATCAAGGAGGTGTTGTGAACAAGCTCAGGGCAAATGCGCACATGCGCTCAACCACCAAGCAAAAAGGGGATGCGGCCGAAGACCGCGCGTTGCACCATTTGCAAGCGCAAGGCCTACAACTGGTGCAGCGCAATTATCGGACGCCCGGACGGGGTGGCGGCGAAATAGATTTAATCGTCAAAGATGCCGATGGCACGCTGGTCTTTGTCGAGGTGCGTCAACGGAGCGACCAAGGCCATGGTGGTGCTTTGGCCAGCATCACGTACGTCAAGCAACGGCGCCTTGTGTTTGCCGCGCGCCATTTTTTATCGAAGCTGCGACAACTGCCCCCATGTCGGTTTGATGTAGTGGCCTTTGAAGGTGATGCGTTGCATTGGTACAAGGCCGCTTTTGACGCCCAGTGAGCAGCAGACATCGAACGGACACAAAAGGTATCATCACCCCATGCTTGAGCAACGAATCGAACAACACTTCATTGACTCTGCCGACCTGAAATACCAGGCCGCGCAAGTCTTGTCTAAACCCATTGCAGCGGCCGTGTCCGCCATACTTGCCAGCGTCACCAGCGGTGGCAAAGTGCTGGCGTGTGGCAACGGTGGCTCTGCCGCAGACGCGCAGCACTTTGCCGCAGAGTTTGTCGGCCGCTTCGAGCGCGAGCGGCCTGAGCTGGGCGCTATTGCGCTGAGCACGGACACCTCCATCATCACCGCGATTGCCAACGATTACAGCTTCGACCAAATTTTCTCGAAGCAAGTACGTGCCCTCGGCCAGTCTGGCGATGTGCTCTTGGCCATCACCACCAGTGGCAGCTCGGCCAATGTGTTGGCTGCGATCGAAGCCGCCCACGAGCGTGACATGACCGTGGTGGCCTTGACCGGCAAAGGTGGCGGCAAGATGGGCCAGGCTTTGCGCGAAACTGATGTGCACATTTGTGTGCCACACGACCGCACGGCCCGTATTCAAGAAGTGCATTTGCTCACCATCCATTGCATTTGCGATGGCGTAGATACACAACTGCTGGGCGACTCAGAAAGTAAAGAATGACATCTCAATTTGCAAAAATCGTCGTAATGCTGTTGGCGGCTGTTCAGCTGTCGGCCTGTGCCCCACTGATGTTTGGCGGAGTGTTGGGCGGAGCCATGGTAGCCAGTGACCGTCGTACCACAGGCATTCAGGTGGAAGACGAAAGCATTGAACAACGCAGCAATAGCGCCGTTCGCGAGAACTTCGGCAGCAAAGAGCACATCAATTTCACCAGCTACAACCGCCAAGTTTTGATCACGGGCGAGGTGTCCAGCGAGGCTGTGCGCGCACAAGTCGAGCAACTGATTGGCCGCATACAAAACGTGCGTAGCGCGGTCAACGAGCTGGCGATTGGCCCAGCCTCTAGCTTTGGGGACCGTTCGAGCGACACCTTGTTGGTCGGCAAAGTCAAAGCCGCCATGGTGGACAGCGAAGATGTGTTTGCCAACGTGTACAAAGTGGTGGCCGAGCGCGGCACGATTTACCTGATGGGCCGTGTCACTCAAAATGAGGCTAAGCGCGCCACCGAAGTGGTGCGTGGTGTCAGCGGCGTCAAGCGCGTGGTGCGTGTGTTTGAGTACATCACCGAAGACGACTTGCGCGCCATGCAGCCCAAGCGCAGCGAGGATGCGCCGCGTGCTGGCAGCAGCGCAAGCGCTGTACCCAGCGCGGCTCAGCAGCCCGTTGTGACCCCTATCAAATAAGTTCTATCGCCTGAACCACAAATGCCCCGCAGTTTCACAACTGCGGGGCATTTTTTTAGGCTGTGGGTGGCGGATTAACGCAAACGCTTGATCAGGCTAGATGTGTCCCAACGGTTGCCGCCCATCTGCTGCACTTCACCGTAAAACTGGTTGACCATTTGCGTCACGGGCAATACGGCACCGTTGCGCTTGGCTTCGTCAAACACGAGGCCCAAATCTTTGCGCATCCAGTCCACGGCAAAGCCGAAATCAAACTTGCCAGCCACCATGGTTTTACCGCGGTTGTCCAACTGCCAGCTTTGCGCAGCGCCTTTGCCAATCACGTCGAGCACGAGGTTCATGTCGAGGCCCGCTTTTTGGCCGAAGGCGATGGCTTCGCTCAGGCCTTGTACCAAACCTGCGATGCAGATTTGGTTGACCATCTTGGTCAGCTGGCCCGCACCTGGCTCGCCCATCAAGGTGAACGCACGAGAGAAGGCCATGGCCACAGGCTTGACGCGCTCGAACACGGGGGCATCGCCGCCGCACATCACCGTCAACATGCCGTTTTGTGCGCCACCTTGACCGCCCGACACGGGGGCATCGATGAAGTGAATGCCGAGGTTCTTGGCTGCGCTGTAAATTTCACGAGCCACGTCGGCTGAAGCCGTGGTGTGGTCCACCAACACCGTGCCGGGCTCCATGCCCGCCAGAATGCCGTCAGCGCCAAACACCACCGAGCGCAAATCGTCGTCATTGCCCACGCAGCAAAACACAATGCTCGCGCCCTTGGCCGCTTCGCGTGGGGTGAGTGCGCTCTTGGGCGCTTTGCTGGCGGCAAACTCTGTGACCCAAGCCTCGGCCTTGGCGGGCGAGCGGTTGTACACCGTCACGGCGTGGCCTGCGGTGGCCAAGTGGCCGGCCATGGGATAGCCCATCACGCCCATGCCGATGAAGGCAACGTGAGCAGGGGCAGCGGGTTCGTAGGTTTTGGCGTTGATGCTGGACATGGTTGTTTCTGTAAAAGGGTTGAATTGCGCTGAATCATAGGGGCTGATTGACACCCTTGATGTCACGCAGGCAACCGCGGCGGCGTCTACCATCAGCGCGGTGGTTTTGCAGATAGCCGCCTTGTTAAAGTCGCTCCTAAGATGAAAACATTGAGTGACAACCTTCACGCCGTGCAAGCCCGCATCGCAGCAGCCTGCGCGGCGAGCGGTCGCACTACCGACAGCGTGCAACTGCTGGCCGTTTCCAAAACCTTCAGCGCGGACGACGTGCGCCAAGTAGCGGCCTGCGGCCAACGCGACTTTGGCGAGAACTACATCCAAGAAGGCGTGGACAAAATCATCGCCTTGCAAGGCGGTGCGCAAGTGCTTGTCTGGCACTGCATTGGTCCCATCCAAAGCAACAAAACCAAACTCGTGGCCGAGCATTTCGACTGGGCGCATACGGTGGACCGCCTCAAAATCGCCCAGCGCCTCAACGACCAACGCCCCGCGCACCTAGCGCCGCTGAACGTGTGCCTGCAAGTCAACATCGACGGTGGCGAAACCAAATCAGGTATTGCCCCTGCCAATGTGCTGGTGCTGGCCGCTGAAGTGGCCAAGCTGCCCCGCTTGGTTCTGCGTGGCCTCATGACCATCCCCGACCCTGTGGCGGGCTTTGAGCGCCAAGTCGCTGTGCACGCCAAAGCCCGCGCCTTGTTTGACGAAGTGAAAGCCGCTTTGAACCAGCCCCAGTTCGACACCCTGTCGATGGGTATGACGGGTGACCTAGAAGCCGCTGTGCATGCGGGCAGCACGATGGTGCGGGTGGGGACGGCGATCTTTGGCGGGCGAACTTACGCTTGAGATTTAAAAAGGGGTGGATGCATGACTGATTCAGAAACCTGCCTTCAGGGCTCTTATGTAGCGCTGGAGCCTCTGCGACATGCGCATGTGGCCGCACTCAAAGACGCAGTACATGACGGCGAGCTTTGGCACCTTTGGTATGCCAATGTGCCATCGCCCGATGAGATGGCGGGTTACGTCGATGCGGCGATTCAGGCCTCAGACAACGGCAATATGGCCTTTGTCGTGAAAGACCTGAAGACACAAAAGATCGTCGGCACGACACGGTTTTATAGCGTGGAGCCTGCGCATAAACGCGGGCTGATTGGCTATACCTGGTATGCCAAATCAGCGCAAGGTACAGCGATCAATGCAGAGGCTAAATATCTGTTGATGCAATATTGGTTTGAGGTGCAAAAGGCGAATGCGGTGGAATTTCGCACGCACTTCTTCAATGAAGCATCACGTCGGGCTATTGAGCGGTTGGGTGCCAAACAAGACGGCATTTTGAGAAACCATCAAATCTTGAAAGATGGTTCCATTCGCGACACGGTGGTCTATTCCATCATTGCCAGCGAATGGCCTGTTGTGAAAAACAACTTGCAGGCCAAGCTGGCAAGGCTTAGAACCGTGGCAAATCCGGATGCTTAATCTGCCCCGCGCGCACCAGCATCTTGCCGTATTCGGCGCAGCGGTGCAGGGTAGGAATCACTTTGCCGGGGTTGAGTAGCCCCTTGCTGTCAAAGGCGCGTTTGATGCCGAACATTTGCTCGTTTTCTTCCGCGCTGAACTGCACGCACATGCTGTTCACCTTCTCGATGCCCACGCCGTGCTCGCCTGTGACTGTGCCGCCCATGGCGACGCTGGTTTCCAAAATGTCAGCCCCAAACAATTCGCAGCGGTGCATTTGGTCGGGGTCGTTGGCATCAAACAAAATGAGCGGGTGCAAATTGCCATCGCCTGCATGGAACACGTTCATGCAGCGCAGTTGGTATTTCTTTTCCATCTCTTGAATGGCTTGCAGGATGTCTGCCAAACGCTTGCGCGGGATGGTGCTGTCCATGCACATGTAGTCGGGGCTGATCCTGCCCGAGGCGGGGAAGGCGTTTTTGCGGCCACTCCAAAAGCGCATGCGCTGCGCTTCATCTTTGCTCACGGTGATGGCGGTGGCACCGCAGCGGCGCAACACGTCGCTCATGCGGCCAATCTCTTCTTCCACTTCTTCGGGCGTGCCGTCGCTCTCGCACAGCAAGATGGCCTCAGCATTCAAGTCGTAGCCTGCGTGCACAAAGTCTTCCACGGCGATGGTCATGGGCTTGTCCATCATTTCCAAGCCAGCGGGGATGATGCCGGCGGCAATCACCTCGGCCACCGCATCGCCAGCTTTGCGCATGTCGTCAAAGCTCGCCATGATGCAGCGCGCCAACATGGGCTTGGGGATGAGTTTGACCGTCACCTCAGTGGTGATGGCCAACATGCCTTCGCTGCCCACGATGAGGGGCAACAGGTCAAGGCCCGGTGTGTCGAGCGCATCGCTGCCAAACTCCACAGGGTCGCCTTCTACGGTGAAGCCTTTCACCTTGAGCACGTTGTGCACGGTCAGGCCGTATTTCAAGCAATGCACGCCACCCGAGTTCTCGGCCACGTTGCCACCGATGGTGCAAGCGATTTGGCTGGACGGGTCGGGCGCGTAATACAGCCCGTATTGCGACACCGCTTCGCTGATGGCGAGGTTGCGCACGCCGCACTGCACCACCGCAGTTCGGGCGACCGGGTCGATATTCAAAATTTGGTTGAACTTGGCCAGCGACAAGGTCACGCCTTGCGTGTGCGGCATGGCACCACCTGACAAGCCGGTGCCTGCGCCGCGCGCGACCACAGGCACATCCAGCGCGTAGCAGGCCTTGAGCACGGCTTGCACTTGGCCCACGGTCTCTGGCAAGGCCACGCACATGGGGCGGGCGCGGTAGGCGGTGAGGCCATCGCACTCATAGGGCACGGTGTCCTCGGTGGTGTAGAGCAGGGCGTGCTGGGGCAGCACTTGCAACAGGGCTTGCACCACTTGGGCTTGGCGCTCGGCGCGGGCAAGGCTGTTTTGCTGATCGGGTGAGAGTGGAGCGTTCATACGCCTCACTTTAAGGCAAAACTTGGCTTCGACGCGTGAAGAAAGTTACAACCTCGTTTGAAATGCTTTTGCCAAGGCTTACGGAACCGCTTTTTGCAGCCACTCCGCAAACGCCGCGCATTCCCAGCGGTCCATCGCGCCCGTGCGCCAACACAGGTAGTGGCCATGCGGGCTGGGCACTTGGCGCGGGAAGAGGCGCACCAGCGTGCCGTTCTCTAGCCACGGCGCACCCAACTTCAAGCGCACCAAGCCCACGCCCAAGCCTTGCGCAGCGGCGTCGCACATCAGGCCAATGTCGTTGAAGCTAGAACCGTCCATCGGCTCGGGCCAATCCAAGTCGTGTGCGGCAAACCATGTGCGCCAAGGCTCCAAGGGGCTGCGCAACAGCGTGGTGTCGGTCAAGTCTTCGGGCGTCTGAAAGGGCCCGTGCTCGCGGATGTAAGCGGGTGAGGCCATGGGCGTCACGTCGTCTTTCATGAGGCGCACATGCTCCACATCGGCGTAGCGGCCGGTGCCAAAGCGGATGGTCAGGTCGGCATCTTCTGCCACCACGTCCAAGAGCGGGATGCTCACTTGCAGGGTGATGTCAATCTCGGGGTAGGCGTCGGCAAACTGGCGCAGGCGCGGCATCAAGATGGAGCGTGCAAAGGTGGGCGTCACGGCCAAGCGCAGTTTGCGTTTGCCGGGGTTCGCACTGCCGTCTTTGCCGGGGAAGCGTTCAAGAATCGCCAAGCCTTCGCGCACATGCGCGAGGTATTCACTGCCTTCTGTCGTGAGCGAAAAATCAGCGCGGCCAAATAGTTTCACGCCCAGCAACTGTTCGAGTTGCTTGACGCGGTGGCTCACCGCGCTGGGCGTCACGCATTGTTCTTCCGCGGCTTGGGTGACCGAGCGCAACCGCGCCAAGGCCTCAAACGTGAGTAAGCACTGAATGGGCGGGATGCGGCTGGCGCTCATGGTGGCAAGCGCGAGGCCTTATTTGAAGATGACCGTTTTGTGACCGTTGATGAGCACACGGTGTTCGCTGTGCCATTTGACGGCGCGGGCCAGCACTTGGCTTTCGGTGTCGCGGCCTTGGGCGGTGAAATCTTCCACCGTTTTGCTGTGGTCCACGCGGGCCACGTCTTGTTCAATGATGGGGCCTTCGTCCAAGTCAGCGGTGACGTAGTGGGCGGTCGCACCAATCAACTTCACGCCACGGTCGTGTGCTTGGTAATACGGTTTGGCGCCTTTGAAGCTGGGCAAAAAGCTGTGGTGAATGTTGATGGCGCGGCCTGACAATTTTTTGCACAAGTCGTCGCTCAAAATTTGCATGTAGCGGGCCAACACGACCAGCTCGGCGCCTTCAGATTCGATCACCTCGTATTGCTTGGCTTCCGCCTGCGCTTTGGTGGCGGCCGTGACGGGGATGTGGTGGAACGGCACGTTGTAGCTGGCGGCGAGTTGGTAGAACTCGCGGTGGTTGCTGACGATGGCGCGAATGTCCAAAGGCAACAAGCCGCTTTTCCAGCGGAACAACAAGTCGTTCAAGCAATGGCCTTCTTTGCTGACCATCAACACGGTGCGCATGGGCTGGGTGGTGTCGTGCAAGGTCCACTTCATGCCAAATTCAGTGGCCAGAACGGCGAGTTTGGCGCGCAAGTCGTCTTGTGGGACCGCATCGCACGCAAATTGCACACGCATGAAGAACAAGCCCGTGTCATGGTCGCTGTACTGAGCGGCTTCTTCGATGTTGCCCTGGTGTTTCAGCAAAAAACCAGACACGGCGTGCACGATGCCCTGGCGGTCAGGGCAAGACAAGTTGAGGATGTAGGCAGTCATAGCGGCTGATTGTAGGTTTGCCCGCGCATGAAAAAGGGCACCGAAGCGCCCGTGGTGTCGTGCCGGTGTCCGCTCAGTGCACGACGACTGGGTTTTGCGCCAACTCGGCGTAGCCCGCCAAGGTGTCTTCCACCTCTTCTTGGGTGGGCGCATTTTCTTGCCAAGCGCGCAGGTGGGCTTGGAATTGCTCGGCCCATGAGCCTTCAAGGAAAAGCTCTTTGCCAGAGCGTTTGTCCACAATTTCAAAGCCGTGGCGGGCCAACGCGGGCACATCGGGGCGGACAGGCACCAACGCGTCGTCTTGCACTTGCAGGTGCATCACCGAGTACGTGTCAGAGTTGTAGAGCATGTCCATGGGAATCCTTCGTTGAAAATGCAATTTCATCTAAGCATATCGGAATGAAACAGCCAAATTCAAGGGCGGGGCATTTCGGCTTGGTTCAAAAGTTGGTCCACAAAGTCGCCGTTCGCGTTGGTGATGCGCAAACGCACCGGCAAATAGCCGAGGCTGGGCGCAAACCACAGTTCAATGTGTTGGTCAAACTCGCGCCGGGGTTGGCGGTTGAGTTTGACGGCGTTGATCTGGCCAAAGGGCAGTTGCAGCATTTCTTCTTTTTCCACCGAAAACTGCCAAATCTCGGCCTCACGCTGCGACACGGTTTGAAAAGACAGCATGGTTCCCGCAGGGAAGCGCGTCGGGTCGCCCGCCAGCAACGTGCTGAGTTGCAGCACCACGCTCAAGCGGTCTTGTGCACCTTTGAGCAGGGGCACATCGGGCGAATTGGCGCTGAAGCTGATGATGCCTTTGTCGCGCTGAAAGTGCGCCGCCAACTCGCTGCGCGTTTTGTCGCCAAACCGCGTGGGCATTAGGCCTTCGGCGCCCAAGGTGCCTTTGCTGACTTGCACGCGCGAGCCCAACAAAAACACGGACACCGACAGGCGCGCTTCGTAGTCTTTGCCGTCTTGCATCCACTGCAACTCAGCCGACGCGCTGTAGGGAAAGCCTTTGGCGATGCCTTGTACTTGGTAGGTCAACAAAGCAGATGCAGGAACTTTGAATGCGGTGGCTTCGGTCAAGCCTTCACTGCCGGAGGCACGTGGGTAGGGCGGCAAGTCCACGCTTGAGGCGCTGCGTGCAGGCAAGCCCACGGGGGCCGTGAGGTCTGCCCCGAAGGCATCGAACTTCAAGGGGTTGACTTGGGGGCTAGCTGCCGCCGTGGCGGGGGCCTGTGGGTCGGGGGCCGGCTTAGCCGGCTTGGTCGGCGCGGCTTGTGCTGGTTTGGGCACTTGGGGCGCACGCGGGGCGGTCACTTCAATTTGGCGTGTGATCAGCGCTTGGGGATGCAGGGGCTTGCCAGACTCGGGCGAGAGCCACCTCGGGCTGCCCAGCAACAGCCACAGGTGCAGCAGCAACACACCTGCCACCAGCAGCACCGCGTGTTTGCGTTGCAAATGGGGTGGCTTGGCGGGCAGGGCACGGGCGTGCATGGCGGGTGCAGGTTCTTTCATAGAATCGTGGCATGAAATTAGCCACATACAAAGACGGGACACGCGACGGACAACTGGTGGTCGTGTCGCGCGACTTGGGCACGGCGCATTATGCGACGGGCATTGCCACCCGCATGCAGCAAGCGTTGGACGATTGGGGCTTCATCGCGCCGCAGCTGCAAGACCTGTATGAGACCTTGAACCACGGCAAAGCGCGTCACGCTTTTCCGTTTGACCCCGCCTTGTGCATGGCACCCCTACCCCGCGCTTACCAATGGGTGGCTGGCTCGGCTTACCTGAGCCATGTCACAACGGTACGTGCCGCACATCACATCGATTTGCCAAATGACACACTGGAAACCGACCCGTTGATGCACCAAGGCAGCGGCGATAGTTTTGTCGGCCCGCAGGCCGATCTGCATTGTGGCAACGAAGCCATGGGGCTCGACTTTGAAGCCGAGCTTGCCGTGATCACGGGTGACGTGCCGATGGGAGCAACGCCAGACGAGGCACTAGAGGCGGTGCGACTGGTGGCATTGGTCAATGACGTGACGCTTCGCATGGTGGCTAAAAACGAATTGCCCAAAGCCTTGGGCTATGTGCAGTCCAAGCCCATGACCGCTTTTAGCCCAGTCGCGGTCACGCTCGATGAGTTGGGCGATGCTTGGGACAGCGGTCGCGTGCGTTTGACGGTGCAATCCACGGTGAATGGCCGTAAGGTGGGCATGTGCGATGCGGGCACTGACATGGCGTTTCACTTTGGTCAGTTGATGGCCCATGTGAGCAAAACGCGTCCGGTACGGGCTGGCTCCGTCATTGGCAGTGGCGCGGTGAGCAATGCCCCCACAGAGAGCAAAGGCAAACACGAATGGCCCAAGGGCGCCAGTTGCTTGATGGAAAAGCGCGCCATTGAAATTTTGCTAGATGGTCAAGCCAGCACTGCATACCTCAAGCATGGCGACAGCGTGCGCATAGAAGCCAAAGGCAAAGATGGGCAAAGCGTGTTTGGCGCGATTGACCAAGAGGTCACGCTGCTGTCGCAGACTTAATGGCTGAGCGCGGGGTCAGTCGCCATGTTGTCAAACTTCTTGAAGTACTGACGCGCCATGGCCACGACTTGCGCGTCGGTGGGGTGGTCGCTAGAGACGCTGTCCACGATCACCACATCTTCATGGTGCTGTTTGCACCAGTCGCGGAACTCATTGCGCGCTATGCCCGGGCCTGTTACCAGCACTTCGTGCGTGCCTTGCAAGGCTTCGGCAATCGCGCCATAAAACATAGAGGTGTCGGCGGCATTGCCTGGGTGCTTGTGATGGGTGCGTGACTTGATGCGTTGGCCCTCAACGTGCTCGCGGTCAAACATCAGCACGTGGGCTTCTTGGTGGTCCATCCAAACAACGGCGTGAAAAGTAATCATGTGTTTCTTTCTCTCTTTAGTGGTGGGTGTGTTCGGCTTGTTCTTGACAACCAATGCAGCGTGCGGCTTCGGGGGCAGCGGCCAGACGTGCTTCGGGAATCCTGGCGTTGCAATCGATGCAATGCCCATAGGTGCCCGCGTCGATACGCGCCAAGGCTTTGTCAATCGCGGCCAACTCGGCGGTTTCGTGTTCGTTGATGGCGAACTCGACCTCGCGTTCACTGGTCACTTGCGCATGTGAGTCTTCTGGGTGTGAAAAGTGCTCAGCCGTGACTTCCACGCGGCTGGCTTGGCCCCCGCGTTGCTGCGCAATCTGGGCCAGTAAGTCGGCGCGTTGGTGCTCAAGCTTTTGCTTGAAGGCGGTGGCATGCGATGTGTCCATCTATCTTGGCTCCTTGTTGACTGGCTTTGATGTTGCGCCTATCACGCACAAGGTTTGTTGATAGAGGTCAAGAAACCCTCATTTGTGGCCTGCCCCATAATCGAACACATGCAACACCTGCGCTACGCCATCCAGCTCACCCGCTTTGTGCTGGTGTGGTTTGTGCTGTCGGTTGGCGTGGCTGTTGCGTCCCCCATCGTCAACCCGCATGGCATGGACTTGGTCTGTACCAGCACCGGCAGCATGAAGCTGGTGGCGCCGGGTGACGACGATGTGGCAGCCGCCAGCCACACGCTGGACTGCCCCTTGTGCGCCTCCATCAGCGCGCCACCACCGGCGTTCAACACCACGTTGACGCAGCCCGCCCCACTCGCCCATGCCTTGCAGCCCGTCGCTGCAGCGCACATTGCGGCACTCACGGCGCCGCCGTTGCCCTCGCGCGGGCCGCCTACGCTTTCTCTTTGATTCTTTAAGCGGGCTGATGGCGTTTGCCTAGGGCCTTCTCTGTGGGCTTTGTGCTGCGCGGTTGGCGCACGCTTAGACCGTGAAAATTTCAGTAGAACGCAATGAGTAAATTAAAAATTACACCTATAGCAATCGTTGCCCTTGCTGTGTGTTGCCAAGCATTTGCCGATGATGTGATGCACACAGTCGAAGTCACGGCGGACAGGGCGGCAGCTCAAAAATATCAAATGCCAAATACCGTCGAGAGCACCACGGCAGAAAAAATTTCCGAAACTGTCAACATCATTGATACGCCAGACGCATTGAAATACATGCCAAGCCTGATGGTCCGAAAGCGTGACTCTGCAGACTTTGGCGGCGCAACACTTGCCACACGCATCTGGGGTGTTTCGTACAGTGCCAAAAGCATCATTACTGTGGATGGCATGCCAATTTCCAACCAGCTATACAACGATAACAACTACGGGCCACCGAAATGGTTTGTAGTGTCACCGGAGGAAATCGATCGCATTGACGTGATTTACGGACCGTTTTCCGCGGCTTACTCGGGCAATTCGATGGGCGCGGTTGTGGATATCACCACCAAACGGCCGACCAAAGAATTTGAGGGGTCTTTCAGTGTGACTGATGCTGTTCAAACGTTTAACCAGTTTAAAACCGACGATACATACAGCACCAAGCAAGCAGCGGCTTTGCTCGGTGGACGAAATGAAGCGATGTCTTGGCGGCTCTTGCTCAACCATCAAGATGCCAATACGCAGCCAAGAACTTTTGGGACAGGTTCAACCGTGACACCCTATCCGTACATCAAAAAGGATGGTACGAACGGTGGTTATTACTTGGGCGCAACCTCATTGCTCCATGGGGTCAGTGACAACGTGAATGCTAAATTGGCGTTTGATTTAGACCGAGACACGCAACTTACATTGAGCTCTGGTGTGTTCATGGGGGATACGGACTCATCTGCACAAACATACATGTCAAATGGTTTTTGTGCATCAGGGCCGGGTCCGTGTTCCACACTTGCGAGCGGCGTGTACGGCTACAAGCAAGAACATTGGGTGAATGGCGTTGGGCTGAAGTCTGATACACGTGCAGCGTGGGACTATGAAATCAATCTCTCAAATGTGCGATATCAAAAAGATATTCAGCGCACGACGGGTGTTTTAAATAACGATGGTAGGGCGGTTAACGGTAGTTCTACAGCAGCCAATTACGGTTCTGTGCGTGACATGTCGGGGACCAACTGGACAAACTTTGATGCCAAAGCTATTTACCATCCGGTGGCGGCCCCAGCGCATCGGCTAAGTTTCGGATACCACCAAGACTTTGCAAAACTGAATAGTCTGACCAATAGCGTGTCTGATTGGCAAAACAACACTGCGGGCACGGTGACGGCTTTGGCGCAAGGTATCAACGAAACAAAAGCGCTTTGGTTGCAAGACGCATACAAAGCTTCAGAGAATTTCCAGTACACCGCAGGTGGGCGCTACGAAAGTTGGTCAACGCAAAACGGCGGCGTGTATGCCAGTGCGACCGCCGCGATCAATCAACCTTCTGTTTCAGTGGATCATTTCTCGCCCAAGTTTGCGGCTTTGATCGGTTTGAAAGATGGTTCAGTGCTAAATCTTTCTCTCGCAAACGCTTATCGCTTCCCAACAGTGGGGGAGCTCTTCAACGTGACCACCTGCACAACGGGCTGCGGCGGCGTTCCCGCCGCATACTCGCCAAACCCTGCCATCATCAAACCAGAAAATGTGAATGCGTTTGAGGCGGCTTATTCAAAAAGTATGGACAACGTGAGCTACCGCGCATCTTTCTTTGCTGAAGATACTTATGACGCCCTGATCTCTCAATATGGATATGTGAACCCCGCACAACCCAACGGCCTTTATAGCTACTGGATGAACGTGACCAAGGTCCGCTCACGTGGCGTGGAGTTGAGCAGCGACATCCATAAGTTCATTTTCGATCAGCTAGATTTCTACGCATCGTTGACGCGTGTTGACTCGGTTATCGTCGCAGACAATGGCACGACGTCGTCGGGTAAATCTATGGTGGGAAATAAAACACCAGGCGTTTCACCGTTGCGCGTTAAATTTGTGGCTACCTACCGTCCAGACGAAAAACTGTCTATCTCATTGGGCGGCAGTTACCAGAAGCAGTTCTACTCATCCATTGACAACAACGACGTGAATCCCAACACCTATCAAGGGTTTGAGGGCTATACCGTATTCGATATCAAAGTACGTTACAAGATAGACAAAAACTTAACGGCAGCTTTGGGTGTGGACAACTTGAACAACCGCAATTACTTCATGTATCACCCATTCCCACAACGCACGTTCAGTGGTAATTTGAAATACAACTTCTGATCAATAAATCAACTTGAAAGCCATTCACATGCGCAACTTTCTGTTCTTCATCTCTGTCAGCATGGTGCTAAGTGTCATGTTCAATTGCGCGCAAGCGCACGTGGTTTTGACGGAGTCCTCAGCCATCGCCAGTAGCTACTACAAAGCCACACTGCGTGTGGGCCATGGTTGCAATGGCTCGGCCACCAATGGCCTTATTGTTCAAGTGCCCGCTGGCTTCCAAGGGGCTAAGCCCCAGCCCAAAGCGGGGTGGATCATCATCACAAGCCACGCCAAACTTGCAACCCCCTACAGCAGCCATGGCAAAACCGTGACCGAGGATGTGGTGGAGTTACGTTGGACTGCCGCTAACAAAGAGGCGGCTTTGTCTGATGATCAATTCGATGAGTTTGCCTTCATGGGTCGTTTGCCGGAACAGGCTGGCCCTTTGTGGGTGAAAGTTCTACAAACTTGCGAGAACGGTCAAAATGATTGGTCAGAAACTCCCGTCAACGGCACCTCGACGCTTGGCTTAAAGTTACCTGCCGCATTGCTAGATGTGCAACCCGCATCCGTTCACGACCATCACCACTAAATCCAAGGAGCTTTCATGCCGTTTTCTAAACACCTCATCGCCGCAGCATTCACCACGGTGTGCGCCGTCAGCGCGTTCGCCCAAAACGTGACCGTCACCGACGCATGGGCACGCCCCACTGTGCAAGGCCAAAAGGCCAGTGGCGCCTTCATGACGATCACGGCCAAAGAAAACACCAAGTTGGTGGGGGTGAGTAGCTCTGTGGCGGGGGTGGC
>CANBWY010000050.1 GCA_947373245.1 Comamonadaceae bacterium | reverse complement strand
TTGATGATGGGCGTGAAGTACTTGCCACCAATGCCGCCGAGGCTAGAGATGGTGAAAGTTGCACCTGTCATTTCTGCGGGGCCGAGTTTGCCGTCGCGGGCTTTCTTGGCCAATTCGCCCATTTCCTGGCTGATTTGCAACACGCCTTTCTTGTCGCAATCGCGGATGACCGGAACCATCAAACCATTGGGCGTGTCAGCAGCAAAGGCGATGTGCCAGTAGTTTTTGTAGACGAGCGCATCGCCGTCAAGAGAGCTGTTGAACTCTGGGTATTTCTTGAGCGCAGCCACGCAAGCCTTGATCAAGAACGCCAGCATCGTGACCTTCACGCCGCTCTTCTCGTTCTCTTTGTTGGTCGAGACGCGGAAGGCTTCGAGGTCGGTGATGTCGCAGTCGTCATGGTTAGTAACCGCTGGAATCATGATGGCGTTGCGCAACAGGTTGGCACCGCTGATCTTCTTGATGCGGCCCATTTCTTTGCGCTCGATGGGACCGAACTTCGCAAAGTCGACCTTCGGCCATGGGATGAGACCCAAGGCTGCACCATCGCCACCCGCAGATGCGCCACCCTTGGCTGCTTGCGCCTTGGTTTGTGTCGCGCCCGACATGACGGACTTGGTGAAGGTTTGTACGTCGTCTTGGGTGATACGACCTTTGTGGCCAGAGCCTTTGAGCTCTTCCAACGGCACACCGAGTTCGCGTGCGAACTTGCGCACGGAGGGGGACGCGTGTGGCAGGCCCAAGGTAGACGCGCCAGGTGCGTGTGCTGGTGCGGCAACAGCAGCCACGGCTGAAGCAACCGCAGTCGTTGCAGCGACAGCGGCAGGTACAACAGCTGCGGCCACTGATGCAGCAGCCGCAACGGGTACAGCCACAGCAGACACAGTGCCTTCCAAAATAGCCAACAAGTCACCAATGTTGACCGTGTCGCCCACTTTGACCTTGAGCTCTTTGAGCACGCCAGCGTGTGACGATGGAATTTCCATCGACGCTTTGTCGGACTCCACGGTGATGAGTGATTGCTCCACCTTGATGCTGTCGCCCGGCTTCACGAACACTTCGATGACGGCCACATTTTTGAAGTCGCCAATGTCTGGTACGTGAATGTCAATGAGGCCAGATGCTGATGCAGCTGGGGCAGCGACAGGCGCTGCTGTCACGACAGCTGGTGCGACTGCTGCAGCTGCGATGGGTGCCGAAGCAGCAGGCGCAGCGGCAGCACCGGCGGCTTCCACCACCAACACCACAGAGCCTTCTTTGACCTTGTCGCCCAAAGCCACTTTGAGCTCTTTGACCACACCCGCAGTGCTCGATGGAATTTCCATCGAGGCTTTGTCTGATTCAACGGTGATGAGGGACTGCTCCGCTTTCACGGTGTCACCCACTTTGACCAGCAGCTCAATGACTGCGACTTCGTCGAAATCCCCGATATCCGGGACTTTTACTTCTACCAATGCCATGTTGTCTCTCCCGAATTATTAGGCGTACAGCGGGTTGATCTTGTCGACTTTGATGCCGTACTTTTTGATGGCCTCAGCCACTTTGGCGACCGGCACTGTACCGTCTTCGCTGAGCGCTTTGAGTGCCGCAATCACGATGTAGTGGCGGTTGACTTCAAAGTGCTCACGCAGCTTGCTGCGGAAGTCAGAACGGCCGAAACCGTCAGTGCCCAACACTTTGTAGGTGCGGCCTTTGGGGATGAACGGACGAATCTGTTCGGCATAGGCTTTCATGTAATCGGTCGATGCCACCACCGGGCCGGTGTAAGGGTCCAACTGTGCAGTGACAAACGGCACTTTGGCTGCGTCGGTGGGGTGCAACAAGTTGTAACGCTCTGCGTCTTGGCCATCGCGTGTAAGTTCGTTGAAGCTTGGGCAGCTCCACACGTTGGCAGCAACGCCCCAATCAGCAGCGAGCAAGTCGCGTGCAGCGATGGATTCGCGCAGGATGGTGCCTGAGCCCAGCAAGTTCACGCGTGGCGACTTCTTGTCACCTTCGCCGGCTTGCAACAAATACATGCCTTTGATGATCTGCTCTTCGGTGCCCGCTTTCAGCCCAGGCATCGCGTAGTTTTCGTTCAGCAAGGTGATGTAGTAGAAGACGTTGTCTTGCTTCTCGACCATGCGCTTCAAACCGTGGTGCAAGATGACGCCGACTTCGTGTGCGAAGGTGGGGTCATAAGACACGCAGTTCGGAATGGTGTTGGCCATGATGTGGCTGTGACCGTCTTCGTGCTGCAAGCCTTCGCCGTTCAAAGTGGTACGACCCGATGTGCCGCCCAACAAGAAGCCGCGTGCTTGCATGTCGCCAGCCGCCCATGCCAAGTCGCCAATGCGTTGAAAACCAAACATCGAGTAGTACACGTAGAACGGCACCATGATGCGGTTGCTGGTGGAATAGCTGGTGGCCGCAGCAATCCAGCTCGACATACCGCCGGCTTCGTTGATGCCCTCTTGCAAGATTTGGCCTGCCACGTCTTCTTTGTAGTACATCACTTGGTCTTTGTCGACCGGTGTGTATTGCTGACCTGCGGGGTTGTAAATACCGATTTGACGGAACAAACCTTCCATACCAAAGGTACGGGCTTCGTCCACAAGAATAGGCACCACACGTGGGCCCAAGGCCTGGTCACGCAAGAGTTGCGTGAGGAAGCGCACATAGGCTTGGGTGGTCGAAATTTCGCGGCCTTCAGCCGTAGGTTCCATCACCGATTTAAAAATTTCCAAAGACGGCACGGTGAAGCTTTCTTCAGCTTTCGTGCGACGGTGTGGCAAGTAGCCGCCCAAGGCCTTGCGACGCTCGTGCAGGTATTGCATTTCAGGGGTGTCATCCGCAGGCTTGTAGAACGGCACATTGGCCAACTCGCTGTCTGGCACGGGGATGTTGAAGCGGTCGCGCATGTAGCGGATGTCTTCGTCTGTGAGCTTCTTGGTTTGGTGAACGTTGTTCTTGCCTTCACCGGCTTTGCCCATGCCAAAACCTTTGACCGTCTTAATCAGCAACACGGTAGGTTGGTCTTTGTGCTTCACAGCTGCGTCGTAAGCGGCGTACACCTTTTGTGGATCGTGGCCGCCGCGTTTCAAGTTCCAAATTTCGTCGTCGCTCATGTGCGAGACCATCTCAAGCGTGCGTGGATCGCGACCGAAGAAGTGCTTGCGCACATAGGCGCCGTCGTTGGCTTTGAACGCTTGGTAGTCGCCGTCCAAAGTGTCCATCATGATCTTGCGCAACGCGCCGTCTTTGTCGCGAGCCAAGAGCTTGTCCCACTCGTTGCCCCACAAGAGCTTGATGACGTTCCAGCCGGAGCCACGGAATTCGCCTTCGAGTTCTTGCACGATCTTGCCGTTGCCGCGCACTGGGCCGTCCAAGCGTTGCAAATTGCAGTTGACCACGAAGATCAAGTTGTCGAGTTTTTCGCGAGCGGCCAAACCGATGGCGCCCAAAGATTCGACTTCGTCCATCTCGCCGTCGCCGCAGAACACCCAGACCTTGCGGTTTTCGGTGTTGGCAATGCCGCGTGCATGCAGATACTTTAAAAAGCGCGCTTGGTAGATGGCCATCAAGGGGCCAAGGCCCATCGACACCGTGGGGAACTGCCAAAACTCAGGCATGAGTTTGGGGTGCGGGTAGCTGGACAGGCCTTTGCCATCGACTTCTTGACGGAAGTTGAGCAACTGCTCTTCGGTCAAGCGGCCTTCTAGGTAGGCGCGGGCGTACACGCCGGGAGAGACGTGGCCTTGGATGTACAAGCAGTCGCCACCATGGTTTTCGTTTTCAGCGTGCCAGAAGTGGTTGAAGCCGGCACCAAACATGTGGGCCAGTGAAGCGAAGGAGCCGATGTGACCGCCGAGGTCGCCGCCGTCGATGGGGTGGTGACGGTTGGCTTTGACCACCATCGCCATCGCGTTCCAGCGCATGTAAGCGCGCAGGCGTTCTTCAATTTCGATGTTGCCAGGGCAATGGGCTTCTTGGTCAGGTTCGATCGTGTTGACGTAGCCGGTGGTGGCAGAGAACGGCATGTCGATGCTGCTCTCGCGTGCGTGTTCGAGCAGTTGCTCTAACAAAAAGTGCGCGCGCGCGGGCCCTTCTGCATTGATGACGGCGGACAACGCGTCCATCCATTCACGCGTTTCTTGGGTGTCCACGTCATTGCGCAGATCGTTCGGTTGTGCTGACATGCTTGTCTCCTCTGTGTTGCACTAGTTATCACTCGAATATACGAAGTTTCGCACAGATTCTATATATTTCAAATAGCGATTATCAATTTCTCATTATGAAATTTTGAAACCACAAAAAGCCGCACGCCAGGGCGGACATAAACTCGGCACCACATGTTGAAAATGCCGTCCTCCTACACATTCAAACCCCTGTCTTTGCTTTGGCGCCAATGGTGGCGCAAGCAGACCCCCTACGGACAAGACCGCTTTGCCTTCATCGCGCCACTGGCGGCTGTGGTGCTGTTCATGGCTGCCATCACCACGGCGTTTTGGTACTTGCGCTACGAAGAAACCGTTCGTGAAAATGAGGTGGTACGCCGCGATGTGGAGTACGCCCAACAGCGCCTGCGCCTGCGCTTGCTAGACAAACAAGAGCTCATGATGCGCATGGCACGCGACATTGCCAACCGAGAAACCGACAGCAAGGCCTTTATGGGTGAGGCCCAAGCCCTCCTCAACCAAAGCCCTGAACTAGCCAGCCTGACATGGCTGGATACGCACCAACGCGTGCAAGCCTCCTACGCCAGTGCCAGCAATAACTCCACGATGAACTTCCTCGTTGGCAGCGTCATCACGCACACAGAAACGCTGATCACCTACCACTTGGCGCACGACTTGATGCAACCGGTTTACTCGCGACCGATCATTGAGAGCCGCCCCAACACAGCGCCCTACACCCACATACAACTGCATGTGCCCATCCTCAACCACGGCAACTTTGAGGGTTTGTTGTTGGCCGAATACACGATGGACGGTTTGCTGCGTTTTGCGGTTCCCGATGACATCGCCAAACGTTATGCCGTGTCTTTGCGAGACGTGAACAACAACGTACTCGCAGGCCAAGCTAACAAAGCACGTCCCAAGGTGACGGAGGTGTTGCCCTGGTTGGTCCAAAACAACGACTATGACGTGCCCATCACACCTGTGGGTTACGCCTTGTCGCTGCATGCGCAGGCATATCGGACTTCGCAAGGTTTGATTGGCAATGGTGTATTTTGGTTGGTCGCGGTGCTGAGTGCCATGACGGCATGGATGCTGATTGGCACATGGCGTCACACCCGTCGCCGCGTGCAAGCGCAGCAAGCCTTGGTGGTCGAAACCAACTTTCGCCGCGCCATGGAAAACTCCGTCCTCACCGGCATGCGCGCGATGGACCTCAAGGGCCGCATCACCTATGTGAATGCCGCGTTTTGCCAGATGACCGGCTGGACCGAAGAGGCCTTGGTGGGCCTCATGCCGCCCTTCCCCTATTGGCCAGAGGAAGACCGCGCCACGCTAGAACAAAAGCTCAGCCAAGAACTACAGGGCGAGACCACCTCCAGCGGCTTTCAAGTGCGCGTGAAACGCAAGACAGGTGAAATTTTTGATGCACGTTTGTATGTCTCACCCTTGGTCGATGCGCGCGGCGTGCAAACCGGCTGGATGACGTCGATGACCGACATCACCGAGCCCAACCGCATTCGCGAGCAACTCTCGGCGGCACACGACCGCTTCACCACGGTGCTCGAGGGCTTGGATGCGGCGGTTTCTGTCGCGCCACTGGGCAGCAAAGAGTTGCTGTTTGCCAACAAACTGTATCGCCAGTGGTTCAGCGCCACCACGCAAGGACACTTGGCTTTGGTGACGCAAGCCGGACAATTACGTGCCGGCCATGCCTCCGACGCCTCTGCGGACGATGCCCAAGACCAAGACGATGGCTTGATGGGCTTGCCCACCGACGGCATCACGGAAACCCACGCCAAGAACGCCGAAATTTTTGTGCCTGAGCTGGGCAAGTGGCTCGAAGTCCGCTCGCGTTACCTCAACTGGGTCGATGGACGCTTGGCGCAAATGGTGATTGCCTCAGACATCACGCCGCGTCGCCAAGCCGAAGAGCAAGCCCAAGTGCAAGCCGAGCGCGCACAGTCGGCCAGTCGCCTTATCACCATGGGCGAGATGGCGTCCAGCGTGGCGCACGAGTTAAACCAACCGCTCACGGCCATCAACAACTATTGCAGCGGCATGGTGTCGCGCATCAAAGCCAACAACTTGAGTGAAGAAGACTTGCTCAAGGCGCTCGAGAAAACCGCCCACCAAGCCCAACGCGCGGGGCAAATCATTCAGCGCATTCGCAGCTTTGTGAAACGCAGCGAGCCCAACCGTACCCCGTCTGATGTGGCCACCATGGTGAGCGAAGCGGTGGAATTGGCAGGCATTGAGATGCGTCGGCGACAGGTGCGCTTGAACCAAGTGCTCGCGGCGCGCTTGCCCACCATCCACGTGGACCCCATTTTGGTTGAGCAAGTGTTGGTGAATTTGTTGCGCAATGCGGCCGAGTCCATCGACATGGCCAAACGCCCTTTGACCCAACGCGATGTGGAACTCAAAGTGTTGCCCCGCACCGAAGAAGGCCAGGCTGTGATCGAGTTTTCTGTCACCGACACGGGGCGTGGTTTAGCGCCCGAAGTGATGGAGCGTTTGTTTGAAGCCTTCTTCTCCACCAAGTCCGAAGGCATGGGGATTGGCCTGAATTTGTGCCGCTCCATCGTCGAATCCCACCAAGGTCGAATGAAAGCGGAGAACCTTTACAATGGCGATGAAATAACGGGCTGCCGCTTTTCCTTCTGGATACCGGTCCGATAGCTTGGAGTTTATTGATGAGCTTGATTCCCAAAAAAGGTACGGTCTACGTGGTCGATGACGACGAGGCTGTGCGCGATTCCTTGCAGTGGTTGCTAGAGGGCAAGGACTACCGCGTTCGCTGCTTTGATTCGGCCGAAACCTTTCTGAGCCGCTATGACTCTCGCGAAGTAGCGTGCTTGATCGTCGACATTCGCATGGGCGGCATGACCGGCTTGGAATTGCAAGACAAACTGGTGGAGCGTAAGTCGCCTCTGCCCATCGTGTTCATCACCGGTCACGGCGATGTGCCCATGGCGGTAGACACCATGAAAAAAGGTGCGATGGACTTCATCCAAAAACCTTTTGACGAAACCGCGTTGGTCACGTTGGTAGAACGCATGTTGGCCCAAGCCACCGAATCGTTTGCCGACTACCAACAAGCCGCCAGCCGTGACGCGTTGATGGCCAAGCTCACCACCCGCGAAGCCCAAGTGCTGGAGCGCATCGTGGCCGGCCGCTTGAACAAGCAAATTGCCGACGACCTAGGCATCAGCATCAAAACCGTGGAAGCGCACCGCGCCAACATCATGGAAAAGCTCAACGCCAACACCGTGGCTGACTTGCTGAAAACCGCACTCGGACAAAACACGGCCAAAGCTTAAACCTACGACTTTGGCAAGCACGTCAACACCCCTTTTAACGCCCGTATTTCACGGGCGTTTTCAATTCAATATCTCATCTGTATACACACCATGACTGCACAACTCATTGACGGCAACGCCCTCTCCAAACAACTGCGCGCCCAAGTGGCTGCCGACACCGTCAAGCTCAAAGCCCAAGGCCTGACGCCCGGCCTCGCTGTTGTCTTGGTGGGCGAGAACCCAGCCAGCCAGGTGTACGTGCGCAACAAGGTCAAAGCCTGCGAAGAAGCAGGCTTGCACTCGGTGCTCGAAAAATACGAAGCCACCATGACCGAGGCCGACTTGCTGGCCCGCGTGGACGCGCTCAACAACGACCCCGCCATTCATGGCATCTTGGTGCAACTGCCCTTGCCTGCGCACATCGATGCGCAGAAGGTGATTGAGGCCATCAGCCCTGCCAAAGATGTGGACGGCTTTCACATCGCCAGCGCCGGCGCCTTGATGACGGGCATGCCCGGCTTTTGGCCTTGCACACCTTATGGCTGCATGAAGATGCTCGAGAGCATTGGCTACGACCTCAAAGGCAAACACGCGGTGGTGATTGGCCGCAGCAACATCGTGGGCAAACCCATGGCACTCATGCTGTTGCAAAAAGATGCCACCGTCACAGTGGCGCACTCGCGCACCCAAAACCTCAAAGCCCTCACCTTGCAAGCCGATGTCATCGTGGCCGCCGTAGGCAAGCGCAACGTGCTGACCGCCGACATGGTCAAGCCCGGCGCGGTGGTGTTGGACGTGGGCATGAACCGCAACGAGGAAGGCAAACTCTGCGGCGACGTGGACTTTGATGGCGTGAAAGAAATCGCCGGCTACATCACCCCCGTGCCCGGTGGCGTGGGGCCGATGACCATCACCATGTTGTTGGTCAACACCTTGGAATCGGCGCAACGGGCCTTATCTGAGAAGCAGCACGCTTAACGAGTAATTCACGATGACATCCCACACCGCACACCCTGCCAACCCGCTGCTCGACTTCAGCGACCACCCGCTGTTTGACGCCATCAATCCAGAGCAAATTGCTTCTGCACTCGACCACCTGTTGGCCGATGCCGATGCTGCGCTGGAAAAAGTCACGGCCACCAACTTCCCCTCCGACTGGCGTGCAATTGCGGCCGTGCTGGATGTGGCCACCGAAAGACTCAGCCGCGCTTGGGGGGCTGTGAGCCATTTGCATTCGGTCGCCGACACGCCCGAGCTGCGTGCCGCCTACACAGAAGCGCTGCCTCGCGTGACTGAGTTCTACACACGCTTAGGCGCCGACGAACGCTTGTACGCCAAGTACAAAGCCATTCCAGTGGCCAGCTTGAACGCTGAGCAAAAACACGCCCACACCTTGGCCATGCGTAACTTTGTGTTGTCCGGCGCTGAATTGGTGGGTGCAGCCAAAGAACGCTTTGCCGCCATTCAAGAGCGCCAAGCCGAGGTGAGCCAAAAGTTCAGCGAAAACGTGTTGGACGCAACCGACCAATGGTCCGCCATCGTCACCACCGAAGAACTGGCCGGTGTGCCTGACGACGTGCTGCAAACCACACGCGCTGCTGCCGAAAAAGATGGCGTCGCTGGCCACAAACTGAATTTGAAAATGCCGTGCTACCTGCCCATCATGCAGTTCGCCCACAGCTCGGCCTTGCGTGAAAAGCTGTACCGCGCTTACGCCACACGCGCCTCCGACCAATCCGAAGCCGTGCAGGCGGGGAAAACTGAACAAGACAACACGCCGTGGGTGAAAGAAATTTTGGCCCTGCGCCAAGAAGAAGCACAACTCTTGGGCTACGCCAACTACGCCGAGGTGTCGTTGGCCGCCAAGATGGCGCAATCGCCCGCCGAGGTGATGGCTTTCTTGCGCGACCTTGCCCATCGTGCCCGCCCCTATGCCGAAAAAGACGTGGCTGAAATGCGCGCCTTCGCCGCCGAGCAACTGAACCTGCCAGCCCCACAAGCCTGGGACTGGCCATACATTGGGGAGAAGCTCAAAGAAGCGCGCTATTCGTTCAGCGAGCAAGAAGTCAAACCCTACTTCCCAGCGCCCAAAGTGTTGGCAGGTTTATTCAAGATTGTGGAGACCTTGTTTGAGGTCAGCATTCGCCGTGACAGCGCACCCGTGTGGCACCCTGCGGTGGAGTTTTACCGCATTGAACGCGGTAGCCAGTTGGTCGGCCAGTTCTACCTCGACCCCGGCGCTCGCGCAGGCAAACGCGGCGGCGCATGGATGGACGATGTGCGCGCCCGCTGGTTGCGCCCCGACACCCACACCTTGCAAACACCCGTCGCACACCTCGTGTGCAACTTTGCCGAAGGCGTGGGCGACAAGCCACCGCTCTTGACGCACGACGACGTCATCACCCTCTTCCACGAGTGCGGCCACGGACTGCACCACATGCTCACGCAAGTGGACGAGCGCGATGTCTCCGGCATCAGCGGCGTCGAATGGGACGCGGTCGAGTTGCCCAGCCAGTTCATGGAAAACTTCTGCTGGGAGTGGAGCGTGCTGCGCCACATGACCTCGCACGTCGACACAGGCGAGCCTTTGCCACGCGCACTGTTCGACAAAATGCTGGCTGCCAAAAACTTCCAAAGCGGTTTGCAAACCCTGCGCCAAATTGAGTTTTCACTTGTGGACATGCGCTTGCACACCGATGGCGACAAAGCCCAAGACTTCATGCAGGTGCTGCGCGATGTGCGCACCGAAGTGGCCGTGTTGCAAAGCCCTGCTTGGGCTCGCTCGCTGCACACCTTCAGTCACATCTTTGCGGGCGGCTACGCGGCGGGCTACTACAGCTACAAGTGGGCCGAGGTATTGAGCGCTGATGCCTATGCCGCGTTTGAAGAAACCATGGGCGCCGATGGCGAGCCCAGCATTGACACCGGCCGTCGCTACCGCGAAACCATTTTGGAAGTCGGTGGCAGCCGCCCCGCCATGGAATCGTTCAAAGCCTTCCGTGGCCGCGAGCCCAACTTGGATGCGCTGCTGCGCCACCAAGGCATGACTTCCGGCTAAACGGCGGCGCCATTCACAACATCGCGCGTGCGACACGCGCGGTGTTTTTGCCATGCTAAAGTGCCCGCGTTACCTCTTATTTCGCGCTCTTACTTTATGCCCCATCTCCACGAACCGACGCACTTGCCACTTGAGGTCCACGATCCAGCGGCGCAAGACGAAGTCACCGTCATCCCCCTCAAAATTGAAGACTGGTTGACCGTCATCGTGATGGGCTTGCTCGCGCTCATCACCTTTGCCAACGTGTTGGTGCGCTACTTCACCGACCAATCGTTTGCGTGGACCGAAGAGTTCTCGGTGTTCTTGATGATCGCGTTGTCCTTGGTCGCCGGTTCTGCCTCGGTGGCACGCAACCGCCAAATTCGTATCGAATACTTTGCCGACAGCGGCTCACCTGAGCGCCAACGCGCCCTCGCCCGCTTTGGCGCCATCATGGTGTTTGTGTTGTTCGCGCTGATTGCCGTGCTCAGCTCGCGCGTGGTGTGGGACGACATTCGCTTTGAAGAAACCTCGCCCGGCATTGGCGTTCCGCAGTGGTGGTACACCATTTGGCTGCCCATCATGTCGGTGGCTATCGCGGGTCGCGCCTTGGGTTTATTCATCCGTCGGGGGCGTCGCGCATGATCCCCACGCTCCTCTTTGTTGCTTTCCTCGTCATGATGCTGGCGGGCGTGCCGATTGGCGCGTCACTCGGCTTGGCGGGTGCGGCTTGCATCGCCTTGGCCAACTCAGACGCCCAATGGTTTGGCTTGTTGGCTGTGCCGCAAAACTTTTATGCAGGCTTGGGCAAGTACCCGCTGCTGGCCATCCCCATGTTTGTGTTGGTCGGCTCCATTTTTGACCGCTCAGGTGTGGCCTTGCGCTTGGTGAACTTTGCCGTCGCCATCGTCGGTCGCGGCCCAGGTATGTTGCCTTTGGTGGCCATCTTGGTGGCCATGTTCTTAGGTGGTATTTCGGGTTCAGGCCCTGCCAACGCAGCGGCGGTGGGCGCGGTGATGATTTCGGCCATGTCTCGCGCTGGCTATCCACCGGCCTTCTCGGCCAGCGTGGTGGGCGCAGCGGCGGCCACCGATATTTTGATTCCCCCCTCTGTGGCCTTCATCGTCTACTCGGTCTTGGTGCCCGGCGCGTCGGTGCCTGCGCTGTTTGCCGCCGGCATGATTCCGGGTGTGCTGGCGGGCTTGGCCCTCATCGTGCCTGCGGTATGGATGGCACGCAAACACAAGATGGGTGCGCTCGAAGCCAGCTTGCCACGCCCTGCTTTTTGGCAGAGCTTGCGCGAAGCCACTTGGGGCTTGGCGGCACCCATTCTGATTTTGGGCGGCATGCGCGCCGGTTGGTTCACCCCCACCGAAGCTGCGGTGGTGGCTGTGTTCTACGGCTTGTTCGTGGGCATGGTGATTCACCGCACGATCAAAGTGAAAGACCTGTTCACCATCCTGCAAGAGTCGGGCGAGTTGTCGGCCATCATTTTGTTGGTGGTGTCACTCGCGGGCATCTTCGCGTTCTCGCTCTCCACCCTCGGCGTGATTGACCCCATTGCCAATGCCATCATCCACTCGGGGTTGGGTGAGTACGGTGTGTTGTCTCTGCTGATTTTGATGCTCATCACCGTGGGCATGTTCCTCGACGGCGTGTCCATCTTCTTGATTTTTGTGCCGCTGCTGTGGCCCATCGTGCAGTTCTACAAATGGGACCCCGTGTGGTTTGGCGTCATCCTCACGCTCAAGGTGGCGTTGGGTCAGTTCACGCCACCGCTGGCCGTGAACTTGATGGTGTCTAGCCGCATCGCTGGCGTGCGCATGGAAGAAACCGTGCCGTGGGTGGGCTGGATGCTGTTTGGCATGTTCTTGGTGATGGTGGCCGTCATTGCTTGGCCCGAGTTGGCCTTGTGGTTGCCGCGCTACATGGGCTATTAAAAATTGCAATTGATTTCGAGTTCGTATTCATAAGGAGATAGAGACCATGAAACTTCGCAGAACCCTCTTGAGCTTGGTGGCCGCTGCTGCCGTGATGGGCACATTCGCAGGCGCGACACAAGCCCAACAAGCCTACAAATCGGAGTACCGCATGTCGCTGGTGCTCAACGTGCCGACACCTTGGGGACAAGCTGGCAAGCTGTGGGCCGACATGGTGAAAGAGCGCACACAAGGCCGCATCAACATCAAGATGTACCCCGGCGTGTCGTTGATTCAAGGCGATCAAACGCGCGAATTCAGCGCCTTGCGCCAAGGCGTGATTGACATGGCGGTGGGCTCGACCATCAACTGGTCGCCTCAGGTCAAAGAACTCAACTTGTTCTCTCTGCCCTTCTTGATGCCCGACTACGCGGCTGTGGACGCGCTGACGCAAGGCCAAGTGGGCAACCACATTTTCAAAACGCTGGAGAAGTCTGGCGTGGTGCCTTTGGCATGGGGCGAGAACGGCTACCGTGAACTCACCAACTCCAAGCGCGCGGTCAAGTTGCCTGAAGATTTGAAGGGCATGAAGATTCGCATCGTGGGCTCACCCATCTTCTCGGACATGTTCAGTGCTTTGGGCGCCAACCCCACACAAATGAGCTGGGCTGACGCACAACCCGCCCTCACCAGCGGTGCGGTGGACGGCCAAGAAAACCCCTTGTTCTTGTTCACGCTGTTGAAGATGCACACCGTGGGTCAAAAGTACATCACCACGTGGGGCTACATGGCTGACCCGCTCGTGTTCGTGGTGAACAAAGAAATTTGGAACTCATGGACACCGGCTGACCAAGCCATCGTGCGCCAAGCTGCCTTGGACGCAGGCCACCAAGAAATTGCGATTGCACGCAAAGGTTTGGTCGAAGCCGACAAACCCGTCATCAAGGGCATCGAAGCCTTGGGCGTGACCGTGACCCAACTCACGCCTGCGCAACGCGAAGCGTTTGTGAAAGCCACGCGCCCCGTCTACAACAAGTGGAAAGCCACCATCGGTGCCGACTTGGTGAACACCGCTGAAGCGGCGATTGCCGCGCGTAAGAAGTAACTTCTGCCGCTCAAAAAAACCCGCCTCGGCGGGTTTTTACCAAGCGATGGCGTTGCCCTTGTGGTCAACGAAATGCGCAACGGCTTGTGCAGGTAAATCATCCAAAGTGCCAAGAAGACCTGCCACCGATTGCGCAGGTGTCAGGCAGTCTTGCGCAGGCACAAACGGTGAGGACAGGCTTGACGCCACCGTGCCCGGTTGCATGGCAGCCACCACCAGTTGCGGGCGTTTACGTGCGGCCTCAATCGCGGCGGTTTGCAGCACCATGTTCAACGCGGCTTTGGCGGCGCGGTAACCATACCAACCGCCTTTGCGGTTGTCGCTGATGCTGCCCACGCGCGCCGACAGCTTGGCGTAGATGCAGCGTTGTTGGGTCGCCAGCAAAGGCACAAAGTGTTTGAGCAACAACGCGGGGCCGATGGTGTTGACTTCAAACGCACGGGCCAGTTGGGTGGCGTTGAGTGCGCCCATGTGTTTTTCTGGCCCCTGCCCGTCGATCGTGAGCGCGCCCGTGGCGTCGATGATGAGCTGAAACGGACCTTGCGATTCAGCGACGAGCGCAGCCGCCGCAGCGGCCATGCTGGCCTCGTCTTCTAAGCGAAACGCAGGCGTCGAACTGCGCGACAGGCCCACGACGTGGTCGCATGCGGCATCTGCCTGCAAGGCCTCGACAAAAGCGGCCCCGAGACCGCCTGTGGCACCCAGCACCAAAGCGCGATAGGACGGCCCTAAACTTTTCAAAACGTCAGCGTCTTCACGCCTGTGGCGGTGCCTAGCAAACACACCTGCGCTTTTTGATGTGCAAACACCCCCACCGTCACCACGCCCGGCCATTGGCTGACGTCGGTTTCAAACTGCAGGGGGTCGCTGATTTTCAAGCCTGTCACATCGACGATGTGTTGGCCGTTGTCCGTCACCAGTGGTTGGCCATCTTTCAACCGCACCTTGGCGCTGCCACCCATCGCAGCGAACTGGCGCATCACGCGTGCGGCGGCCATGGGGATGACTTCTACGGGCAAGGGAAAGGCGCCCAGCGCATCGACCAACTTGCTTTCATCGGCAATACACACAAACATTTTGGATTGGGCGGCCACAATTTTTTCGCGCGTCAAAGCCGCACCACCGCCCTTGACCATATGGCCTTGGTGGTCAATTTCGTCTGCACCGTCGATGTAGACCGACAGGCTCTCCACCTCGGCGGCGTCAAACACCTTGATGCCCAAGGCTTGCAAGCGTTCGGTCGATGCCACCGAGCTAGACACCGCGCCTTTGATTTGGTCTTTCATGGTGGCCAAGGCGTCGATGAACTTGTTCACCGTAGAACCTGTGCCCACGCCCACCACTTCGCCGGGCACCACATATTGCAAGGCGGCTTGGCCCACCAAAGTCTTTAATTCATCTTGCGTCAGGGGGGCGGCGTTTTGTGGGGTGCTCATGGGCGAAAATCCGAGTTGTATTGACCAAAGCTTGAGATTATCCATGTCGTTGTTGCCTTATTCACTTGCCCGCCCATTTCTGTTCGCCATGGATGCGGAGACAGCCCATGAGCACACGCTGGCCATGCTGGCCCGCACGCAAAACACGCCGCTGTCTTGGGCCTATGGCCAAACGCGCGTGCAAGACCCCTTGACGCTGGCGGGCTTGAACTTTCCCAACCGTGTCGGCTTGGCCGCAGGTTTGGACAAAAACGCGCAGTGCATCGACGGCTTGGCGGCGATGGGTTTTGGTTTTGTCGAAGTGGGCACAGTGACACCCAAAGGCCAGCCCGGCAACCCCAAGCCTCGCATGTTCCGCTTGCCCGAAGCCAACGCGCTCATTAACCGCCTTGGCTTTAACAACGAGGGCTTGGAGGCGTTCTTGGCGAACGTGAAGCTGGCAAAGTTCCGCAGTCAATCAGCAAAGAAAGCTGCTGGCACGCCCATGCTGTTGGGCCTGAACATTGGCAAGAACGCCGTCACGCCCATCGAAAATGCAGCCGACGATTACCTGATTTGCCTCGACGGCGTTTACCCGCACGCCGACTACGTGACGGTGAACATCTCTAGTCCCAACACCAAAAACCTGCGCGAGCTGCAAAGCGATGAAGCACTGGACGCACTCATCGGTACGCTGGCCAAACGCCGCGCTGAGTTGGCCCAGAAACACCACAAGCAAGTGCCCGTGTTCATCAAAATCGCACCTGATTTAGACAGTGACCAAATCGCGGTGATTGCGGCCACTTTGAAGCGCCATTGCGTCACTGAAGGCACGCCGGCATCAGAAAGTTTATGGGGCGTGATTGCCACCAACACCACCATCGCCCGCGATGCAGTCAAAGGCATGGCACACGCAGAAGAAACCGGCGGTCTCTCAGGCGCGCCCGTGTTTGAGAAAAGCAATGACGTCATTCGCCAGTTGCGAGCAGCCATGGGGCCGAACTTTCCCATCATCGGCGTGGGTGGTATTTTGAGCGGCGCTGATGCGGTGGCCAAAATCAAAGCTGGTGCTGACGTGGTGCAGATTTACACCGGTCTGATTTACAAAGGCCCCGCGCTGGTGAAAGAAGCAGCTCTTGCCATTCGTGACCAAGCCTGATTCGGCAAACGTGATTCGATGAATCAAGCAAAGATGGTGCGGTAGCCCTCAAAGCGCTTGGACCAATACGTGTTGTTTAAGCGCTCAGTTTTCACTCCCGTTCGCTCATTGGCGGCATGCACAAATTTGCCATCCCCAATGTAGATGCCCACATGCGAGAACGAGGCGCCTAGGGTGTTGAAAAACACCAAATCGCCTGGGTGGGCTTGCGCGGGTTCAATCGGTTTGGCAACCTCGGCCATTTGCGCTGCAGTGCCTTTGAGCGCAATACCTGCTGATTCTTTATAAACAAAACTCACCAAGCCCGAGCAGTCAAACCCCGTGTGCATTTTTTTTCCGCCGT
>CANBWY010000049.1 GCA_947373245.1 Comamonadaceae bacterium | reverse complement strand
GCTTGGAACGTGGCCGAGCTCAACAAAATGGCGCTCATGCCCTGCCATGCGTTCTTCCAGTTTTATGTCGCACCGGCTCAGAACCCGGGCGAGCGTGGTCGCTTGAGTTGCCAGCTTTACCAACGCAGTGCCGATATCTTTTTGGGCGTGCCTTTCAACATCGCTAGCTACGCACTGCTCACCCACATGGTGGCCCAGCAATGCGACTTGGATGTGGGCGACTTCATCTGGACGGGTGGCGACTGCCACATCTACAGCAACCACCATGAGCAAGTGGCGCTGCAACTCAGCCGCGCGCCGTTTGCTTTTCCCACGCTGCACATCAGGCGCAAGCCAGACACAATCTTCGACTATCAGTTTGAAGACTTCGAGGTGTTGGACTACCAATGCCATGGCGCCATCAAAGCCCCTGTGGCGGTGTGAAAGCGGCGATTAAAGCATGGCTTTGAATTTGATTTTTGCGCGCGCGCGCAATGGCGTGATTGGCCACAACAACACCCTGCCCTGGCATTTGCCTGAAGACCTCGCCCATTTCAAACAAACCACCTTGGGCCAACCCGTGGTGATGGGGCGTAAGACTTGGGAATCCTTGCCACCCAAATTTCGCCCCTTGCCCGGCCGCACCAACATCGTGGTGACGCGTCAAACCGATTGGCAAGCTGAGGGCGCAGTGGTCGCCCACTCCATCGAAGAAGCGATGCAGCACTGCCCTACCGACGCACAGGTCTGGGTGATTGGCGGCGCCGAGGTGTATGCCCAAGCCATGCCACTGGCCACGCGCGCCGTGGTCACCGAGATTGATGCCGATTATGAAGGCGACGCCTTCGCCCCCACCTTCGATGCCAGTTGGCAAGAAACCGCACGCAGCACACATGTGGCTGCCAACGGCTTGACCTACAGCTTGGTCACTCTGACCCACACACCTTAACGAGGAGCATTCGCCATGTCTGAAGATGGATTTCACGTCCACGGTCCGCACGACCACGAACTAGAGCACGCGGCCGAAGGCCACGGCAACAACTTCACCAACAAAATCGCCATGTTCACGGCCATCATTGCCACCGTGGGCGCCATCTTTGGTTACATGGGTGGCGCGACACAAGCCAATGCAGGTTTATACAAAAACGATGCCGCCATCAAGAAGACCGAAGCGTCTAACCAATGGAACTACTACCAAGCCAAAAGCAGCAAGCAAAACTTGATGGAGTTGGCACTTGAGTTAGCACCCGCTGCCAAACACGACCACTACCTCAGCGAAATTGAGCGCTACAAGGCAGAAAAGGCTGACATCAAGGCCGGCGCGGAGAAATTAGAAGCCCAAGCCAAAGCGTTTGACGAAATGTCAGACGAACAAATGCATCAGCACCACCGCTGGGCACAAGCCACCACCGTGCTGCAAGTGGCCATTGCGTTGGCTGCTATTGCCTTGCTCACACGCAAGGTGTGGGTGGAATACGCCATGCTGGGCACCGGCGCTTTGGGCATTGCCGTGGGCCTCTTGGCCGCGTTGCACATTTAATTTAGAACACACTTATGCAACTCGCCACTTGGAACGTCAACTCACTCACCGTGCGCTTGCCGCAAGTGCTGGACTGGTTGGCGGCCAATCCCGTCGATGCTTTGGTCTTGCAAGAAACCAAAACCACAGACGACAAATTCCCGCGCGAAGCGATTGAAGCCGCTGGCTACAAAGTCGCGTTCTTCGGCCAAAAAACCTACAACGGCGTGGCCCTGCTTTCGCGCAGCGACGCCACCGAGGTGGTGAAAAACATCCCCGGTTTTGAAGACGACATGGCCCGCGTGATTGCCGGTACGGTCGATGGTGTGCGCGTGATTGGCGCGTACTTTCCCAACGGTCAAGCGCCGGACAGTGACAAGTTTGTTTACAAAATGCGTTGGTTAGAGGCCTTGCAAAACTGGTTGCGTGAAGAACTCAAACAACACCCCAAGCTGGTGTTGATGGGTGACTTCAACATCACCGTGGACGACCGCGATGTGTGGGACCCCGTGGCCTTGAAAGACACCATCCACTGCACTGTGCAAGAACGTGACCACTTTCAAGCCTTGATTGACCTCGGAACACACGACGCATTCCGTTTATTTGACCAAGCCGAAAAAAGCTACAGCTGGTGGGACTACCGCGAGTTTGCATTTCGCCGCAACCGCGGCTTGCGCATTGACCACATTTTGGTCAGCGAGGCGCTCAAGCCCGCCGTACAAGCCTGCGTGATCGACAAAGCGCCACGCAAAAACGAGCGCCCCAGCGACCACGTCCCCGTCGTTGTGACGCTGAGTTAATCGTCCAAGCCCAGCTCTTGAATTTTGCGGGTGATGGTGTTGCGGCCAATGCCCAATTTGTGCGCAGCCTCAATGCGACGGCCACGGGTGTTGACCAAGGCGGTTTGAATCAAGCGCGCTTCAAAACGGTTGATCAGCACATCCCACACATCGGTGCGCCCAGCCACGAGCAAGCTCATGGCCTCGGCTTCCAAGCCCTGCTCCCAATCGGCACCTGGCATGTTGAGCACCACGGGCGTTACAGCCCCTTCACCCAAAGGCACGCCACCCACAGTCTGCGCATGCGATGCATGGGCCACATGCCCCGTATGGCCCACGTCTTGCGCGGCAGGGGCACTAAAGCCAGAGGTGTCTTGACCGGTGTGACTCAGGGCCGCCAAGGCCTCCGCTGAGAGTGTGACTTCGGGCGGCAAATCTTTGGGCTCAATGACTTGCGCCGGCGCCATCACGGTCAGCCAGTGGCAGATGTTCTCCAGCTGACGCACGTTGCCGGGGAACGAGAACTGGTTGAGCACGGCTTGGGCGGCATCCGAGATGCGTTTGGGCTCGCCGCCCAAATGTTGTGCACTCTGCTGCAAAAAGTGGCGCGTCAAGGTGGGGATGTCTTCACGGCGCTCGCGCAAGGCGGGCAAACGCAAGCGAATCACGTTCAAGCGGTGAAATAAGTCTTCGCGGAACGCGCCGTCTTTGACGCGTTTTTCTAAATCTTGATGTGTCGCCGCAATCACGCGCACATTGGCTTTGATGGCGTTGTGACCGCCCACGCGGTAGTAGGTGCCGTCGCTCAATACGCGCAACAAACGGGTTTGCAGATCAAACGGCATGTCGCCGATTTCGTCGAGGAACAACGTGCCGCCCTCGGCCTGCTCAAAGCGACCACGGCGCGTGGCTTGTGCACCCGTGAATGCACCACGTTCGTGCCCAAACAGCTCGCTCTCCAACAAGTCTTTCGGAATCGCCGCCGTATTGATCGCCACGAAAGGGCCTTTGTTACCGGCATCACCGCGAGGTGAGTGTTTGTGCAGCGCGCGCGCCACTAGCTCTTTGCCGGAACCGCTCTCGCCCGTGATCATCACGGTCACATTGCTTTGGCTCAAGCGGCCAATTGCACGAAACACGTCTTGCATGGCAGGCGCTTGGCCCAGCATTTCGGGCGTGGCGTCTTGCTGCTCGCTTTGCAATTGTTCGCGCTGGCTTTCCTCCAAGGCGCGGCGGATCAGCTCCACGGCCTTGGGCAAATCAAACGGCTTGGGCAAGTACTCAAACGCGCCGCCTTGAAAGGCCGACACCGCACTGTCCAAATCGGAAAATGCCGTCATGATGATGACGGGCAGCGAAGGCAGGCGCTCTTTCACCTTGGTGAGCAAATCCAAGCCAGAGCCACCCGGCATGCGGATGTCGCTGACCAAAATTTGCGGACCATCGTCTTCGCCCACCGAGTCGAGCGCTTGTAGCACTTCGCGGGGGCTGGTGAAGCTGCGTGTGGGCAGGTTCTCGCGCAACAGCGCCTTCTCCAGCACGAAGCGAATTGACTGGTCGTCGTCCACAATCCAAATCGATTTCATCTCGGCACTTTCATTTCTAAGTTAAGGGCCACGCGAGGCGTCAAGGCAACGGGATCAGAATTTTGAAATCTGTGCGTCCCGGCACACTGTCACACTCAATCAAGCCATGGTGCTGTTGCACAAACGTTTGTGCCAAATTCAGCCCCAAGCCTGAACCGCCATCCCGACCAGAGACCAAGGGGAAAAACAACCTGTCCTTGATCTCTTCCGGAATACCGGGCCCGTTGTCTATCACATGCAATTCCAATGCCAACCGATAGCGTTGTTTGCCAAAAGTCACTTGTCGGTTAATGCGCGTGCGTAAAACGATCTCCGCATCACCCTCGATCACCCGATCTGCCAAAGCCTGAGCCGCGTTGTGCACGATGTTGAGCACGGCTTGAATCAGCTGTTCACGATCACCACGGAATTCGGGGATGGACGTGTCATAGTCACGCACCATGCGCAGGCCTTTGGGGAACTCAGCCATGATGAGGCTGCGCACCCGTTCGCACACCTCGTGGATGTTCACATCGCCCACCACATGCGGGCGACGGTGGGGTGCGAGCAGACGGTCGACCAGCAGCTGCAGGCGGTCCGCCTCGTGGATGATGACTTGGGTGTATTCAATCAGGTCACGGCTTTCCACTTCCATTTGCAGCAGCTGTGCCGCCCCTCGAATGCCGCCCAGCGGGTTCTTGATTTCATGGGCCAAGTTGCGAATCAGTTCTTTGTTGGCTTGGGCTTGGTCAATCAAGCGTTCTTCGCGGTCTTGGCGGGTTTGTTGCTCCAGCGGTAGCAACTCGACCAACACCTCGCCCGCCACATCGGTGGGCGCCACGATGACGTGCACTGGCAAAGGGTCTTGCAAGGGACGGCGCAAGTGCGCGTCGTAGCGCATGGTGGCGAAGGCGTTGGTTTGGGCCCCTTGCAACGCATTTTCAAACGACAGCGTCTCTGTGAAATGCCCCGCCAGCGCTGTCCCTTCGATGTTGCGACGCGACACGCCCATGACATCTTCCAAGGCGGCATTGGCAAACACCACCACGCCATCGGTGCGGACCACGGCCACCAAGGTGGCGAGCAAATCAAAGGCTTGCGCGTAGCTGGGGGGCGCCTGGGGAGCAGGGACAGACTTCATGGTTTGGTTCCGGTTGGTGCAGCCACAGGCAAGCGCGCGATTTCGCGCTGCAAGCCGGCCACATCGGCCTCGGTGCGCTGCAATGCACCGCGCAGCTGGGCCACGCGGTCTTGGTATTTATGGGGTTGGCGAAACTCGTCGGCACGCCGCTCGGGCTCTCCGTTGTTCCACTCGCGCAGCAACTCGGCCTGTTGCTTTTGTGCTTTTTGCAATTCAGCCTGCAACACTGCTTGGGCCTGTGTGTCGCGCTGATGTTGATCTGCGCTGTCCACCTTGGTACTGGCTGTAGCGCTGTTGCTGCCCGGACCTGCGCTAGGCGACACCGACTGCTGGCCTTGCACGCGCGTGCCTTCAATCACGATCACGCGACTCGCCGTGTTGCTCACAGGCTTGCAGTTTTGGGCGGGGTTGGGATGGTTGGTGTAAGCATTGCCGCAGCGGTAAATATGTTGCGGCTCATCCGCCCATCCCTGCAACGCCAGCGCGCACAGGCTTGCCAGCAGCAACACATCTCGCATGATGTAGGGCAAATGGGAGAGGGGCAAAAGACGGTTCATAAAAAAGTGTTGCTTCAAACAAAAAAGGACGGCTTGCGCCGTCCTTTTTATTGCACTTGACGTTGCAACGAATTACAGCGAGTAGTACATGTCGTATTCGACAGGTGACACTTCCACGCGGCTGCGGTTGACTTCTTGCATCTTCAAGTCGATGTAAGAGTCGATCCACGAATCGGTGAACACGCCGCCTTTGGTCAAGAAGGCGCGGTCGGCGTTCAATGCGTCCAAAGCTTGGTCCAAGCTAGAACACACGGTTGGCACCAACTTGTCTTCCTCTGGAGGGAGGTGGTACAAGTCTTTGGTCGCGGCTTCGCCGGGGTGGATTTTGTTTTCGATACCGTCCAAACCAGCCATCAACAAGGCCGCGAAGCCGAGGTAAGGGTTGCACAATGGATCAGGGAAACGAGCTTCTACGCGGCGGCCCTTGTCGCTGGCGACGTTAGGGATGCGGATCGAAGCAGAGCGGTTTTTGGCCGAGTAAGCCAATTTCACTGGGGCTTCGAAGTGAGGCACCAAGCGCTTGTAGCTGTTGGTACCTGGGTTGGTGATGGCGTTCAAAGCGCGTGCGTGCTTGATGATGCCGCCGATGTAGTACAGGGCCAAGTCAGACAAACCAGCGTAGCCAGTGCCTGCGAACAGGTTTTTGCCGTCTTTCCAGATGGACTGGTGCACGTGCATGCCAGAACCGTTGTCGCCAGCGTAGGGCTTAGGCATGAAAGTAGCTGTTTTGCCGTAAGCGTTGGCCACGTTGTGGATCACGTACTTTTGCAGCAATGTCCAGTCAGCGCGCTCGACCAAGGTGGAGAAACGTGTACCGATTTCGCATTGACCCGCGCCAGCCACTTCGTGGTGGTGCACTTCGACGGGGATACCCACGGACTCGAGCAACAACGACATCTCGCTGCGCATGTCGTGTGTGCTGTCAACGGGAGGCACTGGGAAGTAGCCACCTTTGACGCGGTTACGGTGACCACGGTTGCCGCCTTCGATTTTCTCGCCGCTGTTCCAAGGGGCTTCGTATTCGTTGATGGCGTAGAACGTGTTGTTTGGCTCTGTGCTCCAACGCACTTCGTCGAACAAGAAGAACTCTGGCTCTGGGCCGAAGTAAGCGGTGTCACCGATGCCCGATTGCTTGAGGAAAGACTCAGCGCGCTTGGCGATGGAACGTGGGTCACGCTCGTAGGCTTTACCGTCTGTGGGTTCGATCACGTCGCAGATCAAAACCAAAGTAATTTCTTCGAAGAATGGATCAATGATGGCGCTGTTGGGATCAGGCATCAACAACATGTCAGAGGCTTCAATGCCTTTCCAACCTGCGATGGAAGAACCGTCAAACGCTTGACCTTCTTCGAACTTGCTCTCGTCAAACTGAGAAACAGGCGCAGTGATGTGCTGCCATTTGCCACGGGTATCGGTGAAACGGAAGTCAACGAATTTAACTTCGTTCTCTTTCACCATTTTCATTACGTCTGCGACGGTCTTGGCCATCAAGTTCTCCTGCTGGGTAGGTTGGGTTTAAAAAGTGTTTCAAAGTTGAGAGATGCAGTTTCTGTGCCAGCGGTGCCGCACAGTCCCAGTCGCTTCGATTCAACGTCGAGGCGCTTATTTTGCACCGAGTTTGGGCCAAATTTGCATGTCACGGACATTCTCAGCTTCAAACTGAGAAAAAGAGGATGCACCATAAACGTGCAAATAAGCACCAAAATAAGACCTGACTAGGAACGCACCAATTCAGGGCCAAACTTCAACCCAAAGGCTTGAAGACCGGCCAACATGGCGGGATAGGCTTGTGCCACTTTTTCAGGCGCACCTTTGACACCCAATTCAATGTGACGACCGTGTTCAGGATGGTCGACGCTGGGCAGACTGAACACCTTGATGCCCGAATGCTCACGCTCCAAGGTTTCCATGAGCGGCGTGAGCGTGGCCTCCATCGAGCCATAGATGATGATGGACTTTTCAATCCAAGCCGCGGTCTGAAACAAATGCGGGTAATACGTGTCAAGTACCCACGCCATCATGGGCCACGCCATCACAGGAAAGCCCGGCACAAAGTGCACCACACCACCACCTGCGCCTTGACAGGTGAAGCCCGGAATCTTGTTGTACGGATTAGGAATGATGGTCGCGCCCACAGGGAACACGCCCATGTTGAGGCGGTGCACGTTGTCATCGCGATTGGGTTCATAGGGCACGCCTTGCTCTTTGGCGGTGTCTTGCATGCGCTCACGAATCAAGGCTTCGGCTTGTGGGTGCAGCACCAAATCAAGCCCCAAGGCTTTGCCAGCGCACTGGCGTGTGTGGTCATCGGGCGTCGCGCCAATGCCGCCGCAAGAAAACACAATGCTGTTGCTCTCAAAGGCTCGGGCCAAGGTGCGCGTGATGCGTTCGGGTGAATCGCCCACATAGTCGGCCCAGTCGAGCGATAGGCCACGTGCGCTCAACAGCTCAATCGCTTTGGGCATGTGCTTGTCGGCACGCTTGCCCGAGAGAATTTCATCGCCGACGATGATGAGGCCAAATTCAGGCCGCGCTTTAGATGCTTGGGGGTGAAGGGTGCTGGTCATCGGCCAATACTACCGTGGGCAGCGGCATAGAGGCACCGACCACCACAGTATCCGTCTCAGCGCGCAGGGCTTCGAGGGCCGCCAAGCTGTAATGCGTGAACCACAGCGACGTGAAGGCAAAGACCAGGGCATAAATCCAAATCGCCAAAGGAATCAATACCAAAAATGCAGCGGCAAACAAGGCACCAGAAGCCCACACCATGCTTGGCAACGCGCCCAAATAACCGGTCAACACGCCAATCAGCAGCAACCAGCCACGGTGCTTTCGGCCAATGGCCAAGCGCTCCTCGCGGCTGGCGTGTGACACCAACGCGTCGTACACCATCACGCGGTAGCTCAGCCAGCCCCAAATCAGGGGCGGCACAATGAACATCAAAGGCGGCACCACCCACAACGGCAGAGAAATGAGCATGGCCAATAAGGCCACCACGGTGGAACCCAAGGTCCAAACCAAACTGGTCAGCACGGACCCCCCACGTTTGAGCGCCAAATGCGCAAAGCGCCGGTGCACCACGAGGTCAACCAGCGCAGGCGTCATCATCAAAGACACGGCCAACAAAGACACCACCACCAACACAGGCGTGATGGCAAAAATCACCACCAGTTGCACCATCACCGATTGCAACTCGGGCGCGCCGTGGGCTTGCAGCCAATCCATCATGCTTTGCAGCACCTGCCAAGACGCCAGCATGTCGCGCACCCAGTCTTGGGTGGGCGACCAATAGAAATAGCCCCAGCTCACTGACAACACCAGCAACATGACCAATGGCAACAGGGAGAGGACCATCACGCGCGGCATCAGGCAATATGCCAAGGCGCGCCAAAAAGAATCTAACAACAAACGCATGGCAAAAGCATACCGCAGTGCTTAGGGTGCGGGTGAAAAGCCTAAAGCGCGGATGAGCCGCTGGATGCCCAATCGCTGCTGCGACCAAAAACCTTCGCCGTAATCGACCCCCTGCTCCACTTGGTCACGGATGCCAGTGGCTTGAAAGCTGGTGTCGAAGTTGGCAGTGCCGAACAGCACGTCCCACCACGGCAAGAGCACGCCAAAGTTGTGGCCCCCTAAAACCGTCTTCCCGCCTTGAGACGATTCATGCCCCAAGCCAATCGCATGGTGCAAACGGTGAAAGCGCGGGCTGACCCACAGCCGTTCGCCCCATTTGCCAAAACTCACCCGCAGGTTGGCGTGCTGAAAATTTTCAAACAACTGGGTGATGGCCACCACCGCCACAAACTGCGTGGGTGCAATGCCAATGAGCTGCGCCACAAAGACCCAAATGACGGCCTGCAAGACATCGTCGAGCAGGTGGTTGCGGTTGTCGGTCCACTGGGTCATTTGGCGCTGCGAATGGTGCACGGCGTGTAAGGCCCACCACCATTGCCATTGGTGCTGGGCGCGGTGCAGCCAGTAGCTCACGAAGTCAAATACCACGAGGTAAATCACAAAGCTGGTCATCGCACCATCGGTCACCCCGGGCCAGAGGTCTTCTAAATGAAAGGTGCCAATGCCTTGCACACGTAGATCGCCTAAGAGGATGTCCAACACAGGTTCAACCGACAAAAACAAAACCACGCGAAACAACCCCAGACGGTGAATCAAGGTGTAAATCGCATCGGTACGAATCGCGTGCGTATCAGTCACTGCCTCCACGGGCCGCCAGCGCTGCAAAGGCCCAATCACGAGCAGCATGACGGCGATTTGAATCAAGCCCACCAGCAACCAACCCGTGCCATCAAACACGTCTTCTAAGCGGTTGCCCAAGCCAATGGCAAAAGCCAAAGGCTGCATCACACCTTCATACAACGCTGCTTGTGTGTCGGCAAAAAGGTCAATCAACGTATCCATGGTTTGAATTGTGGATGGTCTTTGAGGGTGGCAAAACAAAACCCTTTGGCTTTGAGGCCTTCAATCAAGGGCTCCAACACCGCAGGGGCCCAAGGGTCTTGGCGCGACCAAATGCCCAGATGGGCCATCAAGATATCGCCAGAGCGGATGTTGTTCAAAGCCCGTTGCAACAGCAGCGCATTGGGAAATTTGTCGCTGGGCAACTCGTCGCCTAAAAAGCCAGCATCGGCCCAGCCCACATGGGCAAAGCCACATTGCTTGGCAGCGTGCAGCAGCGAGGGCGACGTTTTGCCACCGGGGGCGCGAAACAAGGGCAGCGGCTTGACGCCGGTGATTTGCTCTAAGCGCGTGTTGGCACGTTGCAACTCGTCGCAATAGCGCTGGCTGGTCCACACCTCGGTTTTCCCGGTGCTGGGGCCCGCCGTGGGGCGCATTTGCCAACTGCCACGCGGCAGGTCGGAGCGCCAATACACATGGTCAAAGGTGTGTGAGGCAAAGGCATGGCCTTCTGCGCCGCGTGCTTTCCACCAAGGGGCCCAATGCTCGCCCAAAGAGCCATCACCTTCTTTGGTAGGCTCATTCGCAGCGAAGAAGGTGACTTTGACGTTTTGTCGGTTCAGCACCTCGGCAATCACGGGGGCGACCCCCATGTGGCCCGTGTCAAAGGTGAGGTACAGCGGTTTGCTGCAAGGCGCAGCAGCTTGGGCTGCGACACCCCACAGCGCAAACGCAGCCACAGCCAACGCGCGCCATGCAACGTGTGCGCGTTTCAGTTTCAGCAAAAGCAGTCGCTGCGGCTGGCTCATGGTCAATACCGCTTGGCGTGGTCCACGGTCCAAATGCCGTGAGGTGATTTACCCACCTTGACTTGGCGCACGAGCTGGCCGGTCGCGATGTCAATCACGCTCATCTTTTTGATCCAGCGCGAGGACACCAACAGCAACTTGCCATCTGCAGTCACTTCCATGCAGTCTGGGCCGCCAGGGGCTTTGAACTGCGCCACGGATTCGAGGGTGGTGTAGTCAATCTTGTTGATGGTGTTGGCCACGCGGTTGCCCACAAACACATGACGTCCGTCTCCTAGGGCGCGAAAGGCGTGGGCACCCTCCCCTGTCGGAATATTTTTCACCAGTTTGGCCTGTGGGCCGGTGACGTCATACACCTCCACGTGGTCACTGCCGGTCAAGCCAACCAACAGGTGCTTGTCGTCTGGTGTGCCAAACACGTCGGCAGGCATGGCGCCCGTCTTCACGCGCCACTTCAAAGTTTGCGTCGCTAAGTCCACCGCCACCAATTCGTCGCTGTCTTGCATGGTGGCGTAAGCGGTGGTACTTTTGGTGTCAATCCAAATGTGGCTGGGCGTTTTGCCCGATGGAATGCGCTTGGCCAGGGTCAGGTCTTTGCCATCCCAACGGTAAATGTCGATGTGGTTCAAGCGGTTGGCCACGGTGACAAACCATTTCATGTCGGGGGAGAAACGCAGCTGGTAGGGGTCTATCGTGCCGCGCACCACGCGTTGCACTTCGGCGCTGCGTGGGTCGATGAAGGTGAGTGAGTCGCCGCCGGCATTGGCCACGATGACCGACTTTTCGTCAGGCGTGAGGTAAATGTGGTGCGGTTCTTTGCCCGTAGGAATGCGGCGGGTTTCTTGCCATGTGGCGGAGTCGATCACGCTCACATTCGCGTCTTGCGAGTTGAGAACAAAAATAGGGTTGCCAGCTTGGGCACAAGGGGCAGCTGCCAAGAGCAGCGTGCTGGCCAAAGCCAGTGTCAAACGTTGTATCAAGAACACAAAAATTACCTTGAAAAATCTAATACAAGTGTAACGAGCAGGACCTCGCCCTGCTGGCCGCCTCGCTCACGCGTTGGTCGCTAACAGCGTGAGCTCGTCTTGGCTGATCCAGCGCCACTGGCCTGGTGCCAAATCGGCAGGCAAAGGCATGGCGCCTATTTGCGACCGGTGCAGCCCCACCACCTTGTTGCCCACCGCCGCCAGCATGCGTTTGACTTGGTGGTACTTGCCTTCGGTCAGGGTCAGGCGCAAGTGGTGCTCAGACACGGCCACACATGCCGCCGCTTTGACGGGTTTGGGTGAATCGTCCAGCACCACGCCCTCGAGCAGGCGCTGCACTTGTTGGTCGTCCAGTGCGTCGTCGGTGGTCACCTCGTAGACCTTGGGCACGTGGTGACGGGGTGAACTCATGCGGTGAATCAACGGGCCATCATCGGTGAGCACCAACATGCCCGTGGTGTCTTGGTCCAAACGCCCCACCGCCTGCACACCTTGCACCGCACTTTTTTGTGGGCGCAGGCGCAAAGCGGGCGGCAGCAAGGTGTACAGACTGGGCCACGCCGAAGGCTTGTGCGAGCACTCGTAGCCCGCAGGCTTGTGCAGCAGCACATAGGCTTTGGCGTGAAAAGGCCAGCGCACGCCCTGCACGCAATACATCAAGCCCTCTTTGGCCTCGACGTCTTGCAGCGCGTCGTCACAGGTGACCAAGCCCTCGCCGAAATCGACCTGCACATAGCCTTGTTGAATGAGGCCTGCGCAAATACGGCGCGTGCCAAAACCTTGGGAATACAAAATATCTTGCAATTGCATCCGCCAATCGTAAACGCTGGCAGAGGGCTTTCGGCGCATCGGGCGTCAGCCAACCATCCAATGCCATAGGCAAAATGCCAACAACCAAAGGCGCACTCTATGAAACCCAGCTCCCACTACCTGACCTGTCACGGCTTCAACATCCACTTCACCGCTTGGGGCGATGCGTCACTGCCCACGGTCATTGCGTGGCACGGCTTGGCACGCACGGGCCGTGACTTTGATGCGTTGGCCGAACAGCTCAGCCCCCATTACCGCGTGATTTGCCCAGACACCATTGGCCGAGGCTTGAGCCAGTGGAGCCACGTGCCCCAAAACGATTACAGCTTCGCCACCTACGCCCGCATCACGCTGGATTTGATGGATGCCTTGCAGATTGAGCAAGCCCACTGGATTGGCACCTCTATGGGCGGGGCCCTCGGTTTGGTGTGTGCTGCTGCATTGGAAGTGCCCGCCTTCCAAGGCCGTATTCGCAGCCTGATCTTGAATGACATTGCGCCCGAGATTTCAGCCACGGCGGTCGATCGCATCAAAGCCTATGCAGGCCAACCGCCCGCGTTTGACACCGTGCCGGAGCTGGAGGCGTTTTTTCGCCAAGCCTACGCACCCTTTGGCTTTCACACCGATGCGCAATGGACGCACTTGGCAGAGACCTCCACCCGCCGCCTGCCCGATGGCCGTGTGACGCCGCATTACGACCCGGCCATCACGCAGCAGTTTTTCCGCGAAGTCCCCGAATACCCGATGTGGCGCGAATACGACGCGCTGAGCATCCCAGTGATGGTCCTGCGCGGGGCCAACTCAGACTTGATCGCCCCCCAAACCGTTCAAGCCATGCACACCCGCGGCCCGGGCATTCAAGGCTTGCTGCGCGCAGAAGAAATTGAGGGCTGCGGCCACGCCCCCGCGCTCAATGTGCCCGCGCAATGGCGCTTGGTGACGGAGTTTTTAAATACCTCACGCTGAGGCATCCACCACCTCTGCGGCGGCGCGGAACCCTTCCACCGCCGCTGGCACGCCACAGTAAATTGCGGCGTGAAGCAGCACTTCTTGAATCTCCTCTGGGCTTGCGCCGTTGTTCAACGCGCCGCGCACATGGCCCTTGAGCTCGTGCGACTTACCCAAGGCGGTCAACATGGCCACGGTAATAAGGCTGCGGGTTTTCAAATCCAAGCCCTCACGTTGCCACGTATCGCCCCACGCTGCGCGTGTGATGTGGTGTTGCATGGGTAAGGTGAAGTCGCTCGCGCCTGCAAAGGCTTTGTCGACAAAGGACTGGCCCATCACTTGGGTGCGGGTGGTCAAGCCATTTTGAAAAGCGGCGTCGGTGGGGTGTGCGTATGTGTCGGTCATGCAAGTTCCTAGGGTTCAAATTCATGCCAAGGATAATCGCCCGATGAAATGCCGCATCCACTGCGGCGCGTGTTGCATCGCGCCGTCCATCACCAGCGCCTTGCCGGGCATGCCCCATGGCAAGCCAGCGGGCGTGCCATGTGTCCAGCTGCTGCCCGACATGCGTTGCGCGGTGTTTGGCAAGCCCGAGCGGCCCGCGTTTTGTGGCGGCCTACAACCCTCGGTCGAGATGTGTGGCGCGAACCGCGAAGCCGCACTGCTGTGGCTCACACAGCTGGATGCCGCCACCGCGCCATCAAACAGCTAAGCCCCTTTAAGGCGTGACGATGTCACGCAACCACACAGGCAAATCCACCGCTTTTTGCTTGGGAAAGTCCACCCAAATCGTGGTGGCCCCACCCGCGGCGTAGATCACCCCAGGATTGGCGGCTTGCGCCATCGTGGCCCAAGTTTCAAACGTGGTGCGCGCGGGGTCGCTGGTGTACAGCTTCACCAACACATCCCCTGGGTATTCGAGCTGTTTGTAAAAATTGCAAAACGCATTGACGATCACAGGCCCCTCGCCCTGCGGCCCTGGTGCGGCGTTGAATTGGTGCAACCAATCGACACGCGCAATTTCGAGGTAGCGAAAATAAATGGTGTTGTTGATGTGACCCATCGCATCCATGTCGCCCCAGCGCATGGGAATGGTGCATTCGTACACCAGCTTTTTGTGGTCTGGAATTTCGTATCTCATACGGCAAACCCATCGTCGGCCGAAATGATGGCCCCATTGATGAAAGAACTCTCGGCACTTGCCAGCAACACCAACAAAGCATCCAAATCTTGCGGCTGGCCCACGCGTTTGCGCGGCAGCATGTTCACCAACTTTTGACCTTGCTCGGTCTGCCAGTGGTGGTGGTTGATTTCTGTGTCGATGTAGCCCGGGCAAATGGCATTCACGTTGATGCCAAAGCGGCCCCACTCCAGTGCCAGCACTTTGGTCATTTGAATCACCGCTGCTTTGCTCATGCAATACGGCCCAATCTGCGGCAACACACGCAAGCCCGCTACCGAAGCAATGTTGATGATGCGTCCACCACTGGCGCTGCCAGGCGCGGCCTCTTTGGCGCGGGCCAACATGCGTTTGCCCACCTCTTGCGCCACAAAGAAGGCGCCCTTCACATTGGTGTTGAAGGTGAAGTCAAAGTCTTCTTCGGTCACGTCTTGCACGCGCTGCGTGGTGCTCACGCCCGAGTTGTTGACCAGAATATCGATACTGCCCACCTCACGCTCCACCTGTGCCACAGCGGATTGGATGCTGCCCAACGTGGTGACATCCAAACTCACCACATGGGCATCGCCCCCTTCGGCTTGCAGCTCGGCGCGCAACTCTTTGAGCTTGTCTAGGCGGCGACTGGCCAGCACCACGGCGGCACCGGCACGCGACAAGGTGCGCGCAAACTGGGCCCCCAAGCCGCTGGATGCGCCCGTGACCAAGGCCACGCGACCCGATAAATCCATGCTGTAAGCCATGCTTGCCCCTGCGAAGTTGAGTTATTTCATTATGACAAGTGCGCCTGTGACAGGCCCTAAAATCTGTCCCACCTCTGACAACAGACTGAGACAAGACGCATGACACAAGAAGAAATCCTCGCCCAGTTCGGCCCACGCGAAGCCATGGAATACGACGTGGTCGTGGTGGGTGGCGGCCCCGGTGGTTTGGCCACGGCCATTCGCATCAAGCAACTCGCCGCTGAAAAGGGCCATGACGTATCTGTCGTCGTGCTTGAAAAAGGCTCTGAGCCCGGTGCACACATTTTGTCTGGCGCGGTGATGGACCCCAAGGCCATCACCGAACTCATCCCCAACTGGAAAGAACTCGGCTGCCCGCTCAACCAAGAAGTGACGGGCGACGACATGTTGTTCCTCAGTGAAACAGGCTCAAAGCGCACGCCCGATTGGCTGCTGCCCCGCAACTTCCACAACGACGGTTGCTATGTGGTGGCGCTGGGCAACGTGGTGAAGTGGATGGCGGCGCACGCTGAATCCATCGGTGTGGAAATCTTCCCAGGCTTCACGGCTGCTGAAGTTTTGTATGACGAGCAAGGTGCTGTCAAAGGCGTGGCCACCGGCAACCTCGGCATCGGCAAAGACGGGCAACCCACCGACCACTTCCAGCTCGGCATGGAACTACACGCCAAGTACACCATCTTCGCCGAAGGCGCGCGGGGTCACTTGGGCAAACAACTCATTGCCAAATACAACTTAACGCAAGGCCGCGACCCACAAAGCTATGCCATCGGTGTCAAAGAGCTGTGGGAAGTTGATCCCTCCAAAGCCAAGCCCGGTTTGGTGGTGCACACCTCAGGCTGGCCCATGCAAGACGACGCCTTTGGCGGTGGCTTTTTGTATCACCTCGAAGACAACAAAGTCACCCTCGGTTTTGTGCTCGGCCTCGACTACAAAAACCCATGGCTCAGTCCCTTTGAAGAAATGCAACGCTGGAAAACACACCCAGCCATTGCCGCCCACCTCGAAGGCGCCAAGCGCATTGGCTACGGCGCACGCGCCATCAACAACGGCACGCCACAAGCCTTGCCCAAGACTGTGTTCCCAGGCGGCGCACTGATTGGTTGCGACGCGGGTTACTTGAATGCTGCGCGCATCAAAGGCAGCCACGCCGCCATCAAGAGCGGTATGTTGGCCGCTGATGCCGCTTATGACGCTGTGTCTGCAGGACGCGCCAACGATGAACT
>CANBWY010000048.1 GCA_947373245.1 Comamonadaceae bacterium | reverse complement strand
TTTGAGCTTTGACCATCCCATCACGGGCGAGCCACTCAAGTTTGAAGCACCACTGCCCGACGATATGGTCAATTTGCTGGCCGGTTTGGGCCTCAAGCGCCCCGAGTAGGTCTTTCTAGCCACCTCCGTTACAATATGGGCTCACGCTTGTGAAAGCGGTGAGCCCTTTGGCTCTGATTTGGCGACACAACGCCCCGACCAGCCTCAAGATGAAATTTTGTAGGCCATTTCCTCGACCCTTGACCCGGAACTCTCACGATGAACACCGTGGATGCCAAGCGCGTACTTGAGACCGCCCTGATTTGTTCGCACCAGCCGATTCAGATTCGCGATTTGCGCGTGCTGTTTTCTGACGCTTTGGGCGCAGACACCCTTCGCACTTTGCTTGAAGAGTTGCAGCTCGATTGGGCGCAGCGTGGCGTGGAGTTGGTGCAAGTTGCATCGGGTTGGCGCTTCCAGAGCCGCCCCGAGATGCGCGAATTTTTGGACCGTCTGAACCCCGAAAAGCCCCCCAAATACTCACGTGCTGTGATGGAAACCTTGGCCATCATTGCCTACCGCCAGCCAGTGACCCGCGCAGACATGGAAGATGTGCGCGGCGTGACCATCAACTCGCTGGTGCTCAAACAACTGGAAGACCGGGGTTGGGTGGAGGTCATTGGCCACCGCGAAACCGTTGGGCGCCCCTCGTTGTTTGCCACCACACGACAGTTTTTGGACGATTTGGGGCTGGCCTCACTCGACCAACTGCCTGTTTACGACAGCGCCCAAGCACAAGCCAATGCGTTTGCCCGTTTGGGTGAAGACGACCCGACAACGCAGATGGACATGGCGCTAGAGGCTGTTGAGGCTTCTGAACCCGTCGCCCCTATTTTTGAACTTTCCTCACCCAGAGACCCCGCCCCAACCGGCGATGAACCGCATGAACACGAATAAACACCAAGACGTGGTTGGCAAGCCAACTGACGAACACCACGACATCTTGAGCGAAGACGACGCGGCGTTTGATTTTGAAGACGTTGTTTCCGGCGAATTCGATGCCGAATTGATCCGCGCAGACGCTGCGCCCGAAAAGCGTGTCTTGTTGCCACAGCCTGAGTCGCCCAAGCTGCACAAAGTTTTGGCCCAATCGGGTTTGGGTTCGCGCATTGAGATGGAGCGCCTCATTGCCGAAGGTCATGTGGCCGTCAACAACGAAGTGGCCCACACCGGCCAGCGCGTGCAGTTTGGCGACCAAATTAAGGTCAATGGCCGTCAACTCAAGGTGCGCATTGCGCCACCACCACCGCGCGTGATTGCGTACCACAAGCCTGCTGGCGAAGTGGTGACGACCGACGATCCCCAAAACCGTCCCACCGTGTTTCGCCGCTTGCCTCGTCTTTACCAAGGCAAATGGCAGTCAGTCGGTCGCTTGGACTTGAACACCGAAGGCTTGTTGCTGTTCACCAGCTCTGGTGAATTGGCTAACCAGCTGATGCACCCACGCTTTGGCTTGCAGCGCGAATACGCGGTCCGCTCGCTGGGCAAACTCAGCAAAGACCAAAAAGAACAACTCATCACCGGCATTCAGCTCGACGATGGCCCTGCTCAGTTTGGCTCGATCGAAGAGGGTGGCGGCGAAGGCTCGAACTGCTGGTACCGCGTCACCATTTCTGAAGGCCGCAACCGCGAAGTACGTCGCATGTTCGAAGCGGTGGGTCACGCGGTGAGCCGCCTGATTCGTATTCGCTACGGTGCCATGGTGTTGCCACGCGGCTTGAAGCGCGGCGCTTTTGTGGAGTTGGGTGAGCGTGACATTCGTGCTTTGATGGAAGCCGCGGGTGCTGAGGCCCCCATGCAAAGCGGACCGTCGCACAACAACCGTACGGAGCGTGCCAACAGCCGCCGTCGCGGCAACAGCATTGGCCCACGTCCGTCCACACCACGTGCGCCTGAAGAGCGCAACAGCGGGCCTGAGCGCTTGGTGCGTACCGAACGCCGTCGTGGTGGCAAGCCACCAGAGCGCGCGCCACAACCCGACCCAATGCAAACCTCGGTGGGCTACATCGGTGCAGACAGCTATGCCATCGAACGACAACGCAAAAAAGACGGCCAAAAAGCCTTCAAAGCGGGCTTGGTGGGCGGTCCTCGTCCATCCAGCACTGCACCGCGTCGGGGCGGTTCCGCCGGGGGTGGTTTTGGTGGCGGTCGTTCAGGTGGCGGCACGAGTGGTGACAACCGTGGCCGAGGTGGCCGTTAATCACCGCAAAAACGACCGCGAGTTCGAGGGAAATCCCTTGAACCGGTTAAAATAACAGGCTTCGCACTTCGCGCAAAAATTTCAATCACAGTCAACACAGGAAAACTCCAAATGACCATCGAACGTACCCTTTCCATCATCAAGCCAGACGCAGTTGCTAAAAACGTGATCGGCCAAATCTACGCCCGTTTCGAAGCTGCTGGTTTGAAGGTGGTCGCTGCTCGCATGGCGCACCTGTCACGCGGCGAAGCCGAACAGTTCTACGCTGTGCACAGCGCACGTCCGTTCTTCAAAGACTTGGTCGACTTCATGGTCTCTGGCCCCGTCATGATCCAAGTGTTGCAAGGCGAAAACGCGATTTTGAAAAACCGCGACTTGATGGGTGCCACCAACCCTAAAGACGCAGCGCCTGGCACCATCCGTGCTGACTTTGCTGACAGCATCGATGCCAATGCTGTGCACGGTTCTGACGCCGCTGAGACTGCCGCTGTTGAAATCGGCTTCTTCTTCGCTGGCATGAACGTTTACGGTCACTAAGAGGCAATTGGTGCGGCTGGCAACAGCCGCGCCTACGCAAAAAAATGACGGCCAACCTGCTTGATTTTGATCTCGACGGTTTGGCCGTTTTTTGTGAGCGCCTGGGCGAGAAACGCTTCCGCGCCACACAGCTGTTCCGGTGGATCCACCAAAAAGGCGCACAAGACTTTGATCAGATGTCTGATCTTGCCAAGTCGCTGCGCGAAAAGCTGAAAACCTGCGCACAGGTTCAGCCACTCACTCCTATTTCTAGACACGACTCCGCCGACGGCACCATCAAGTGGTTGTTCGATGTGGGTGACGGCAATGCCGTAGAAACCGTGTTCATTCCCGAAGACGACCGAGGCACTTTGTGCATCTCGTCGCAAGCCGGTTGTGCCGTGGGCTGTCGCTTTTGCTCTACGGGCCACCAAGGCTTTAGCCGCAACCTGACCACGGGCGAAATTTTGTCGCAGTTGTGGTTTGCGGAGCACACCTTACGCAAACAATTCAACACCACCGAGCGCGTCATCTCCAACGTGGTGATGATGGGCATGGGCGAGCCCTTGCAAAACTACAACGCCTTGGTGCCTGCGTTGCGTGCCATGTTGGACGATCACGGCTACGGCCTGTCGCGCCGCCGCGTGACGGTGTCCACCTCTGGCGTCGTACCCATGATGGACCGCTTGGGACTGGACGCCCCTGTGGCCTTGGCTGTGTCGCTGCATGCGCCCACCGACGCCTTGCGCGACAACTTGGTGCCACTCAACCGCAAATACCCTTTGTATGAATTGATGGACGCGTGCCGACGCTATTTGGCGCACGCGCCGCGCGACTTCATCACCTTTGAATACTGCATGTTGGACGGCGTGAACGACCAACCCGAACACGCGCAAGCCTTGATCGACTTGGTCCGCCCCAAGCGCGGCACAGGCGAGCCTGTGCCTTGCAAGTTCAACCTGATTCCGTTCAACCCTTTCCCTGCGTCGGGTCTCACACGTTCCAGCGCGGCGACGGTGAAAGCCTTTGCCGCACAACTGAGCGAGGCGGGCATCATCACCACGGTGCGCAAAACGCGTGGTGACGACATTGACGCTGCTTGCGGCCAATTGGCCGGAGACGTGAAAGACCGCACCCAAGTCGATGCGCGCATGGCCAAGCAACGCGTGATTCCTTTGACGCAGGTGTCGTCATGAGCTGGGTCCGTGTTACGTCCTGCATCGGTTTGTTGTGCGTGGCCTTGTTGGGCCTGAACGCCTGCACCACGCCCGTGTCTGCACTGGATACGCTGACACAAGCCGAACCCGATGGCACGCGCCAACGCGCCTTGCTCCGCCTGAACTTGGCGAGTGCGTATTTCGAGCAAGGTCAAACCGATGTCGCGCAGCAAGAGGTACGCGCCGCCTTGCAAATCGACCCGCAATTGCCCCAAGCGTATGGTTTGTTGGGTTTGATTCACCAGCGCGACAACGCACCGGACTTGGCGCAGCAAAGTTTTGAACAAGCCTTGCAATGGGCCACCCAAGCGCCCGTGCAGGGCGCTGAACTGGCCGCCATTCAGCACAACTACGGCTGGTTTTTGTGCCAGCAAAACCGTTTTGTTCAAGCGCAAGCCCAATTCGACAGTGCGCTCTCTCAAACTGGCTATCGCCAAACAGAAAAAACAAACAGGGCCATGGCGTTTTGCCAAGCGCGTGCGCTTGTGAACACCCCTGCGCGCGCGCAGCAATAATTGAATCCTCCACGTCTCATAATTCGAAAACCAATGACAGAAGAAACTTCCGCTCCTCCTTCACCCCGCGTGACCGCCGGCGCTTTGCTGCGCCAATACCGCGAAGCCGCTGGCTTCAAACTGGATGTGTTGGCCCATTCCTTACGCGTGTCGCCTGCGAAGCTTGAAGCGCTGGAAGCTGACCGTTTAGACGCGTTGCCAGACGCCATGTTTGCCCGTGCTTTGGCTTTGGCGGTGTGTCGTCAACTGAAGGCCGATGCGGCGCCCTTGTTGGCGTTGTTGCCGAGCCAAGATGTATCGCGCTTGGCCCCTAAAGACGAACGTGGCTTGGACTTCCCCTTAGACCGCCCCTCGTTTTTGCCACAGTCGAGCCTCTTGGTGGTGGCCCGTTTGTTCACGCCCATGCGTTGGGCAGCGGTTGCTGTGTTGTTACTTGCCTTGGTGCTGGGCTTTTGGCCTGAGATGCACGCATTGTTAGTTTTCAAAGACGACACCCCTGTATCGCAAACTGTGCCTGAGCCCGTGGCTGAAGTGCAAGCAGCACCCGTCATCGCGTTGCCCGCGACGGTGGACACCACACCTGTGGCCGACCCGCAAACCGCCAACATGGTTTTGACCACTGTGCATTCGGCAGCGGTGGGGGCCAATGCACCCGGAGTTCCTAATGACCGCTAACGCGCCTACACAAGGCATTGCTTTGTCCCAGCCCAAAGCGCGCCGCAGCTTGCAGGCGCGTGTGGCTTGGGGTGACCATGTAGTGACCGTGGGCGGCGATGCCCCCGTGCGCGTGCAGTCCATGACCAACACCGACACGGTCGACGCGATTGGCACGGCCATTCAAATCAAAGAGCTGGCGTTGGCAGGCTCAGAGCTGGTGCGCATCACCGTCAACACACCAGAAGCTGCCGCGGCTGTGCCGCATGTGCGCGAACAGCTCGACAAGATGGGCATCAACGTCCCCTTGATTGGCGACTTTCACTACAACGGCCACCGTCTGCTCACCGAGTTCCCCGACTGCGCGCAAGCCTTGTCTAAGTACCGCATCAACCCCGGCAACGTGGGCAAGGGCGACAAGCACGACAAGCAATTCGGCCAAATGATTGAAGCCGCGATGCGCTACAACAAAGCCGTGCGCATTGGTGTGAACTGGGGCAGCCTTGACCAAGAGCTGCTCGCTAAATTGATGGACGAAAACGCCTTGCGCGCCAAGCCATTTGAGGCCAAGCAAGTGATGTACGAAGCGCTCATCACCTCGGCCATCGACTCGGCCCAGTTGGCGCAAAGCATGGGCATGTCGGCCAACCAAATTTTGCTTAGCTGCAAAGTCAGCGGCGTACAAGATTTGATTGCGGTTTACCGTGAGCTGGCCCAGCGTTGCAACTACCCGCTGCACTTGGGGTTAACCGAAGCCGGCATGGGCACGCGCGGCACGGTGGCTTCGGCCACCGCCTTGTCCATCCTGCTGCAAGAGGGCATTGGCGACACCATCCGTGTGTCCCTCACGCCGCAGCCCGGCGAAGCACGCACGCAAGAGGTGGTGATTGCCTCTGAAATTTTGCAAGCCTTGGGGCTGCGCACCTTTGTGCCCAGCGTCACCGCATGTCCCGGCTGTGGTCGCACCACCAGCACCACATTCCAAGAAATGGCCAAGTCAATCGACGACTTTCTACGCGCCCAAATGCCGGTGTGGCGCACGCAATACCCCGGCGTGGAAAACCTCAAAGTGGCGGTGATGGGTTGCATCGTGAACGGCCCGGGTGAGAGCAAGCACGCCGACATCGGCATCAGCCTACCTGGCAGCGGTGAAGCGCCTGCGGCGCCCGTGTTCATTGACGGCGAAAAAGCCATGACTTTGCGCGGTGACAACATTGCGCAAGAGTTCCACCAAATTGTTGAAACTTATATTGAAAAACGCTTCGGCTAAGCCCCAAGCGTGATGAAGACCTGTGGATCTAAACGTGACCTCTGAACTCGCTCAAAACGACGCGGCCAAGCCCGTGAAATCAAACAAGCCCGCGAAGGCCCAAGCGCTGACGGGCGTGAAAGGCATGAACGACCTGTTGCCCCCAGCCTCAGCCCAATGGGAATGGCTGGAAGACAAAGTGCGTGGCTTGATGGCCCGTCATGCCTACCGCAACTTGCGCACGCCCATCGTCGAACCCACCGCCTTGTTTGTGCGTGGCTTGGGCGAGGTGACCGATATTGTGGAAAAGGAGATGTACTCCTTTGAAGACCGCCTGAACGGCGAGCAACTCACCTTGCGCCCCGAAGCCACAGCCGGTGTGGTGCGCGCGGTGGTCGAGCACAACATGCTGTACGACGGCGGCAAGCGCTTGTATTACATGGGGCCGATGTTTCGTCACGAGCGCCCCCAACGTGGCCGTTATCGCCAGTTCCACCAAATCGGTGCGGAAGCTTTGGGCTTTCCCGGCGCAGAGGTGGATGCCGAACTCATTGTGTTAGCCGCCACCCTGTGGCAAGAGCTAGGCTTGCAAGACGTGCGCTTGGAGCTCAACAGCTTGGGCCAGCCCAATGAACGCGCGGCGCACCGCGTCGCGTTGATTGCACACTTGGAGCAGCACCTGGATGTGCTCGACGAAGAAGCCAAACGCCGCCTGCACAGCAACCCATTGCGCATCTTGGACACCAAGAACCCAGCGATGCAAGCCGTGGTGGAAGCCGCGCCTAAGCTGATGGACTTCTTGGGCGAAGCCTCGTTGGCCCACTTCAACGCGGTGCGCGCCATTTTGGATGCCAGTGGCGTGAGCTATCGGCTAAACCCCCGCTTGGTGCGTGGCATGGACTACTACAACCTCACCGTGTTTGAGTTTGTGACCGACCGCTTGGGCTCGCAAGGCACCATTTGTGGCGGTGGACGTTACGACTACCTGATTGAACAAGTGGGTGGCAAGCCCGCACCCGCCGTGGGTTGGGCTTTGGGTATGGAACGTGTGTTGGAGTTGCTTAAAGAGCAGGGCACCTTGCCCGAGGCTGTTGGGCCTGACGTCTACGCGATCGTGCCTGATGCCTCGGCTTTGCCTGTTGTGTTCAAAACGATCCAAACTTTGCGCGCGCAAGGCATGTCGGTGCAAATGCATGCGGCACATGGCGCGGGTGCAGGCGAAGGCATGGGCAGCATGAAATCGCAGTTCAAAAAAGCCGATGGCAGTGGCGCACAGTTCGCCCTGATTTTTGGTGGAGACGAGTTGGCCCGGGGTGAAGTCACCCTCAAGGCGCTGCGCGATGGGGCAGGTGCGCAAGAGGCGGTTCTCTTGGCAGATGTCACAACACGCGTGGCTGAAAAACTGGCGCAAAACACGGCCCAGTCTCAAACCGTGGCGTAAAAGGCCGCCCCCTACAATCCGTTCACTTTTTAGTCACACCTTCATCACCATGGCATCACCTCTCGACCTCGAAGAACAAGAACAACTCGATGAGCTCAAGCACTTTTGGAAGCGCTGGGGCGACCTCATCACGTGGATCCTGATTGCCGTGTTGGGTGGCTACGCCGCTTGGATGGGCTGGCAGTCGTGGTCTAACAAACAAGCGGCCCAGTCCGCCGCTTTGTATGACACCGTCGAACGCGCGGCCGTAGGCGGTGATATGGCCATGCTCGACCGCTCGGTGAGCGATATCAAAGACAAATTCGCCAGCACCAGCTACGCGCAGCAAGCCGCCTTGTTGGCCGCGCGCATCTACCAAGACAAAAACCGCAAAGCTGATGCCAAATTGCAACTCACTTGGGTCGTCGACAAAGCCAGCGACGAGGGCTACCAAGCCTTGGCGCGCTTGCGTTTGGCGGCTTTGCTGATCGATGACAAAGCCTATGACGATGCTCGCAAACAGCTCACCGCCAAAACACCCGAAGCCTTTGCCCCTTTGATGGCAGACCGTTTGGGTGACTTGGCCATGTTGCAGTCGCAGCCCTCAGAGGCTGTGCAGTACTACAAAACTGCATGGAAGGGCTTTGAGCCAAGCGCTGAGTACCGCCGCTTGGTGGCGGTGAAATTGTCTGCTTTAGGCGCGGACCCAGAAGACGCCACTGCTGCTGTGGAGAGTAAAAAGTGAACACAACAATGCCCAACGTGCCCCTCATGGCGCGCTCAGCCCTGATGCGCTTTGTCTTGGCCAGCGCTTGTGTGGCCTTGGTTGCTTGCTCGGGCACGACACGCCCCAAACCCGCCGAAATTTCGGGCGTCACCGTCTTGCAAGACATACGTACCAGCTGGACCGCCCAAGTGGGCAAGATCAACTTTCCCCTGGTGGTCTCCGCCCGCGAAGACCGCATTGCGCTCGCCAACAGCGAAGGCGAGGTGGCGGTGCTCAATGCAGCGACTGGTCAACACCTGTGGCGCGTGAAGCTCGACCAAGCCATTGCAGCGGGCGTGGGCAGCGATGGTCAGCAAGTGGCCGTCGTCACCCGCAACAACGAACTTGTCACCTTGCAAGACGGCAAAGTGCAGTGGCGCAAGAGCTTGCCAGCGCAATCTTTTACCCCACCGTTGGTGGCCGGTGCGCGCGTGTTTGTCTTGACGGCCGATCGTTCGATCATCGCTTTTGATGGGGCCACAGGCCGTCAGCTGTGGACGCAGCAACGCCCCGGTGAGCCCTTGGTACTCAAACAAGCAGGCGTGTTGCTGGCTTTCAACGACACCTTGCTGGCTGGTTTGTCCGGCCGTTTGGTGGGTTTGGATCCCAGCACGGGGGTGGTCCGCTGGGAATCTGCCATCGCCACACCACGGGGCACCAACGATGTGGAACGTTTGGTGGACTTGGTCAGCCCGACCGACCGCGTGGGCGATGTGGTGTGCGTGCGCGCTTTTCAAACAGCCATCGGCTGTGTGAACGCTGCGCGCGGGCAGGGCGTGTGGACCCGTCCGTCCGTGGGCGATATGGGCGTGAGTGGCAACGACACTTTATTGGTGGCACCTTTGTCCAATGGGTTGGTGCAAGCCTGGAACCGTGCCACGGGCGAACGCTTGTGGGACACCGAGCGCTTGAAATACCGCAGCTTGAGCGCACCTTTGGTAACACCTCGCGGTGTGTTTTTGGCTGACAACGGCGGGTGGCTCTACCTCTTATCGCTGGCGGATGGCGCTTTGCTCAACCGCATCAAGCTCGACAGTGAAGAATTAGCAACGGCGCCTGTGTTTGCAGGTGGTCGCTATGTGGTGGTCTCACGCGAAGGTCGCGTGACTGGCCTCCAAATCCCGTAATTGGGAAGTTAAAGGAATAAGTTTTGAAACCCGTATTGGCCCTCGTGGGCCGCCCCAACGTTGGCAAGTCCACGTTGTTTAACCGCTTGACCAAATCGCGTGATGCCATCGTGGCTGACTTCGCGGGCTTGACCCGTGACCGTCACTACGGCAACGCACGCTTTGACAAGCACGAATTCATCGTCATCGACACCGGTGGCTTTGAGCCCACTGCTGAACAAGGCATCTACAAAGAGATGGCCCGTCAAACCCAGCAAGCGGTGGCCGAAGCCGATGTGGTGGTGTTTGTGGTGGACGCCCGTGGCGGTATTTCAGCCCAAGACCACGACATCGCTAACTACTTGCGCCGCTTAGGCAAGCCCACCATTTTGGTAGCCAACAAAGCCGAAGGCATGACCGAAGGGGCTCAGCTGGTCGAGTTCTACGAACTGGGCTTGGGCGCTGTGCTGCCCGTGTCGGCCTCGCATGGCCAAGGTATTCGCGACATGATGGCCAGCGCCTTAGCGCCGTTGAATCTGGCCGATCCAGACGAAGAAGCCGACAGCACGGATGACGGCATCATCAAGCTGGCTGTGGCCGGGCGCCCCAACGTGGGCAAATCCACCCTCATCAACACTTGGTTGGGCGAAGAACGCTTGGTGGCGTTTGATATGCCAGGCACCACGCGGGATGCCATCAGCGTGCCCTTTGAGCGCAATGGCCAAATGTTTGAACTCATCGACACCGCAGGCTTGCGCCGCAAAGGCAAGGTGTTTGAAGCCATTGAGAAGTTCTCGGTGGTCAAAACCCTGCAAGCGATTGAGTCTGCCAACGTGGTGCTGCTCTTGCTCGACGCCACCCAAGGCGTGACCGACCAAGACGCCCACATTGCGGGCTACATCTTGGAAAGCGGCCGCGCCGTGGTGGTGGCCGTGAACAAATGGGACGCCGTGGACTCGTACCAGCGCGAATTGCTGATGCGCTCGATTGAGACACGTTTGCCATTCTTGAAGTTTGCCGCCATGCACTTCATCTCGGCCAAGAAGCGCCAAGGTTTGGGGCCGTTGTGGGGCGCGATTGCGCAAGCCCATAAAGCTGCCATGTGCAAGATGCCAACGCCTTTGCTCACACGTTTGTTGTTGGAAGCCGTGCAGTTCCAGTCGCCTCAGCGTGGCGGCATGTACCGTCCCAAACTTCGCTATGCCCACCAAGGCGGCATGAACCCGCCCATCATCGTGATTCACGGTAACTCGCTGGAACATGTGACCGAGGCTTACAAACGGTTCTTGGAAGGGCGTTTCCGCAAGGCCTTTAATTTGGAAGGCACCCCCTTGCGAATTGAGATGAAGACCTCAAGTAACCCTTATGCAGGCAAAGACGACTGATCCTTGGCGCCTTCGGGCACTGTGGTAACGTGGGATTTCTTTCAACTACTCAGACACGGAACATATCGTGAACACCGATAACTCAAAGAACAAAGGCCAACTGTTGCAAGATCCATTTTTAAACATTCTGCGCCGCGAGCATGTGCCCGTGTCCATTTATTTGGTCAATGGCATCAAGCTGCAAGGACAAATCGAGTCATTTGATCAGTACGTCGTGTTGTTGCGCAACACGGTGACCCAAATGGTCTACAAACACGCGATCTCGACCATCGTGCCGGGCCGCGCTGTCAACTTCAACGCCACAGACGGCACCGGCAGTTCGCCAGAAGTCTGAGCTTGAACGCTCTGCAAAAAGGGCTGTTTCAGCCCTTTTTTTATGCCTCATTTTTTAGGTCAAACGCTTGAACGACACACCTCAAAAAACGCCCGGTACCACTATTCTTGTAGGGGTCGATTTTGGCTTGCCACACTTTGATGGCGAGTTGGAAGAGCTGGGTCTGCTGGCCCAAACAGCAGGCCTGACGCCCGTCGCGCGCATCACCTGCAAGCGCAAAGCACCCGACGCAGCGCTGTTTGTGGGCAGCGGCAAAGCTGATGAAATCAAAGCGCTGGCCCTCATGCATGGTGCCACCGAGATTTTGTTTGACCAGTCGCTCAGCCCCGCGCAGCAACGCAACTTAGAGCGCCACATGGGCGTGGCTGTGAATGACCGCACCTTGCTGATTTTGGAAATCTTCGCCCAACGCGCGCGCAGCCATGAAGGCAAATTGCAGGTCGAGCTGGCCAAGCTGCAATACCTCAGCACGCGCTTGGTCCGCCGTTGGTCACATTTGGAACGCCAAAGCGGTGGCATTGGTATGCGCGGTGGCCCGGGCGAAACCCAGATTGAGTTGGACCGCCGCATGATCAACGACTCGATCAAACGCACCCGTGAACGCCTTGAAAAGGTCAAAAAACAGCGCAGCACCCAGCGCCGCCAACGCAACCGCCGCGACGCCTTCACCATTTCATTGGTGGGTTACACCAACGCCGGCAAATCCACCTTGTTCAACGCCTTGGTCAAAGCCCGCGCCTATGCCGCTGACCAGCTGTTTGCCACGCTGGACACCACCACACGCCAGCTGTATTTGGGCAATGCGGATGGCACGGGTCGCTCGGTGTCGTTGTCAGACACGGTCGGTTTCATCCGCGATCTGCCCCACGGTCTGATTGACGCCTTTCAAGCCACCTTGCAAGAGGCGGCCGATGCCACGCTGTTGATGCATGTGGTGGATGCATCCAACACGAACTATCCCGAACAAATGGACGAGGTCCAAAAGGTCTTGGCTGAGATTGGTGCAGCTGATGTGCCCCACGTCTTGGTGTTCAACAAACTCGACGCCATGAGCCCCGAAACGCGCCCCCTCCAGCTGCAAGACCACTACACGGTAGATGGCCAAACCGTGCCGCGATTCTTTGTCAGCGCCAAAACAGGCGAAGGCTTGGCCGCATTGCGTGTATTTTTGGCACAAGAGGCCGTGACCCAACTGCCTGAAGATGATTTGAATCTTCAGGACGTGGATTCAGGCGTGAATCCTTAGGCACAATCAAGACTTCAGAGAAGAAAAATATCATGCGCATGAACTCCACCTCCCACACGGTCAGCCCCACCTCTTGGCGTGCACGACTGCTCGGCATGTTCAACCTCAACGATGGCCGCTGGGGCCGCGACAAAGATGGTCACCCCACGTTTGACCCCACGGGGGGACAGCCTCCCACCGCGAGCGAAGAGAAAAAACCGCAAGAGCCGCCACGTCCGCCACCCGCAAGTGCAGGTGGCCCCCCTGATTTAGATGAGCTGTGGCGCGATTTCAATGCCAAACTCGCAGGCTTTTTTGGCAATAAAAATGGTGGCTCTGAGCCGCCAAGTGGTAACGGTGGACCGACAGGCCCCAATTTTCAAGCCGCACGCTTGGGTGCAGGCGTGATTGGTGCTGTCGTGTTGGCCGTTTGGCTCAGCACGGGTTTCTTCATTGTGCAAGAAGGCCAGCAAGCGGTGATCACCCAGTTTGGCCGCTACCACGCCACGGTGGGCGCAGGTTTTAACTGGCGTTTGCCTTATCCCTTGCAGCGCCATGAGTTGGTGTTTGTGACGCAAATCCGCTCGGTCGATGTGGGCCGCGACAACATCGTCAAAGCCACCGGCTTGCGCGAGTCAGCCATGCTGACCGAAGACGAAAACATTTTGGAAATCAAGTTCGCCGTGCAATACCGCTTGACCGATGCACGCGCGTATTTGTTTGAAACCAAGAACCCCACCGACACCGTGGTGCAAGCCGCCGAAACAGCCGTCCGCGAAGTGGTGGGCAAGATGAAGATGGACGCCGCCATGTCCGAAGATCGTGACCAAATCGGCCCACGCATCCGCACCATCATGCAAGCCATCCTTGACCAATACAAAGTGGGCATCGAAGTGGTGGGCATCAACTTGCAGCAAGGCGGCGTGCGTCCCCCCGAGCAAGTGCAAGCCGCCTTTGACGATGTGCTCAAAGCCGGTCAAGAACGCGAACGCGCCAAGAACGAAGCCGAGGCCTATGCCAATGATGTGGTGCCGCGTGCCGTGGGTGCCGCCTCGCGTTTGAAGCAAGAGGCCGACGGCTACAAAGCCCGCATCGTGGCGCAGGCCGAGGGTGACGCACAACGCTTTAAGTTGTTGGTGGGTGAATACCAAAAAGCCCCGCAGGTCATGCGTGACCGCTTGTACATCGACGCCATGCAACAGATTTACAGCAACACCACCAAGGTGTTGGTGGACACCAAGCAAGGCTCAAACCTGCTGTATTTGCCGCTGGACAAAATCATTCAGCAAAGCAACGCAGCCAATGGCGCGGCACTGGCGCCACCTGCAGATGCCGCACATAACGCAGCGAGCTCTACCACCACCAACCCCGCTGCTGGCTTGGATGCCCGCGCACGCGATGGCCGTTCACGCGACCGTGATGGCCGCTGATCTAGGGAACGAATATGCAAAATAACAAAATCGGTTTATATGTCAGCGCGGTGCTGGCAGGTTTGATGCTGCTGAGCTCGACGCTGTTTGTGGTGGACCAACGCCAGTTCGGCGTGGTGTATTCCTTCGGTCAAATTCAAAGCGTGATCACGGAGCCTGGCTTGAACATCAAGCTGCCGCCCCCCTTCCAAAACGTGAGCTACATCGACAAGCGGTTGCTCACCTTGGACAACGCGGACACCGAGCCTATGCTTACCGCTGAAAAGCAACGCGTGGTGATTGACTGGTACGCCCGTTGGCGCATCACCGACCCATCGCAATACATTCGCAACGTGGGCTTGGATGAAAACGCAGGTGCAATCCAACTCGCCCGCGTGGTGCGCAATGCGTTCCAAGAAGAAATCAACAAGCGCACCGTCAAAGAGCTGCTCTCACTCAAACGCGATGAGTTGCTTGAAAACGTCAAGCGTGAAGTGCTCACGGCGGTCAAAGGTGCCAAGCCTTGGGGCGTGGACGTGATTGATGTGCGTATCACCCGTTCCGACTATGTGGACGCCATCACCGAATCGGTGTACCGCCGCATGGAGGCCGAACGCAAGCGTGTGGCCAACGAGCTGCGCTCCACAGGGGCGGCCGAAGGCGAAAAAATTCGCGCCGATGCCGACCGCCAACGCGAAGTGACGGTGGCCAACGCTTACCGTGAAGCGCAAAAAATCAAAGGCGAGGGCGATGCCGAAGCCGCGCGTTTGTATGCCGACTCGTTTGGCCGCGATGCCAACTTCGCACAGTTCTACCGCAGCTTGGAAGCCTACAAAACCACATTCAGTAAAAAGAGCGATGTGATGGTGGTTGACCCCTCCAGCGACTTCTTCAAAGCCTTGCGCAGCAGCGCAAGCGCGAACGCACCCGCAGCTAAGAAATAAAAGGCCTCGGGATGAACTTCGACGGCGATACGCTGTGGGCTGCGTTTGGCTTGATGCTGGTGTTTGAAGGCATCTTGCCCTTCGTCACACCTCAAGGGTGGCGCAACAGAATGACCCAACTGTTGGTCTTGGAAGACGGTCAAATCCGTTTTTTTGGACTGGTCTGCGTGTTGGTTGGACTATTGATGCTCTGGTGGCTGAGTTAAGGGCGTTTAGCCCTGTAAAATCTTGGTTTTAACAGCCTCCCTTAATTTCATGTCTGCTTGGGTTCTGCCGGATCACATCGCCGATGTTCTGCCCTCTGAGGCCCGGCACATCGAAGAGCTGCGTCGTCTTTATTTAGACACTGCTCGGGGCTATGGCTACGAGTTGGTCATGCCGCCGTTGCTCGAATACCTCGAATCCCTGTTGTCCGGTACCGGCCGGGCACTCGATTTACAAACCTTCAAACTGGTCGATCAGCTCTCGGGCCGCACCTTAGGGCTTCGTGCGGACACCACGCCCCAAGTCGCGCGCATTGATGCCCATTTGCTCAACCGCTCTGGTGTGACGCGCCTGTGCTACTGCGGCCCTGTGCTGCACACGCGTCCAGACCGGCCCTTTGCCACCCGCGAGCCCTTGCAATTCGGCTCAGAAATCTATGGCCATGCGGGCATAGAGGCTGACCTCGAAGTCCTGCACTTGGCTTTGGACAGCCTCAAAGCTGTGTCCATCCGCCAGTTCACCGTTGACTTGAGCGACGCGCGCATCGTGCCTGCTTTGCTTGACGGCGTGACCTTGACCGTTGAGGCCCGCGATGCCTTGCACAGCGCCTTGGCCGCCAAAGACACGTCGGGCGTGCAAGCCCTGACCCAAGATTTACCTGTGAACGTTCGTACGGCCTTGGTGGCCTTGGTTGGCATGTATGGCGATGCCTCTGTGTTAGCCAAAGCCGAAAAAGCATTTGCCGCTTGGCCTGTGGTGCTGCAAGCTTTGGCTGAAATGCGCCAAATTGCTGCGTACTTGAATGGCGTGTCGGTCACCTTTGACTTGGCTGATTTGCGTGGTTACGCCTACTACAGCGGCGTGCGCTTTGCCATCTTTGTGGTGGGTGCCAGCGATGCCTTGGTGCGCGGTGGCCGTTACGATGAAGTGGGCGCGGTGTTCGGCCGTAAGCGTCCTGCCGTAGGATTTAGTTTGGACCTGAAAGAGCTGGTCCGCGTGGTGCCCGAGCGCGCCCTCAAAGCCGCCATTCGCGCGCCTTGGGGCACAGCCCAAGGCCTGCGCGAAGCCATTGCCGCTTTGCGTGCCAATGGTGAAACGGTGGTCTGCGTCATGCCAGGCCACGAAAGTGAAGTCGATGAATTTGATTGTGATCGTGAACTGATCGCAGTCGCCGGCCAGTGGGCAGTGCAAGCGATCCCCGCCGGTCAAGCCCTTTAATTTTTTTAAGCAATCGAGTTGATATGAGCAAACCCGTAGGACAAACCGTGGCTGCAACGAAAGGCCGTAACGTTGTCGTGGTCGGCACCCAGTGGGGTGACGAAGGCAAAGGCAAATTGGTCGATTGGCTGACCGAAACCGCCACCGGCGTGGTGCGCTTTCAAGGCGGCCACAATGCGGGCCACACCTTGGTCATCAACGGCGTGAAAACCGCCTTGCATTTGATTCCTAGCGGCATCATGCGCCCCGGCGTGAAGTGCTACATCGGCAACGGTGTGGTGTTGTCCGCCACCAAGTTGCTCGAAGAAATCGCGGGCTTGGAAAAAGCCGGTGTTGAAGTGCGTTCACGCTTGCGCATCAGCGAAGCCTGCCCCTTGATCTTGCCGTACCACGCTGCGATTGACATCGCCCGTGAAGCCGCCAAAGAGAAAGCCGGCAACGCCAAAATCGGCACTACAGGCCGTGGCATTGGCCCCGCCTACGAAGACAAAATTGCCCGCCGTGCGTTGCGCGTGCAAGACCTCAAGCACCCCGAGCGCTTCGCCACCAAGCTGCGCGAGAACTTGGAGTTGCACAACCACGTGTTGACCGACATCTTGCACGCCCCAGCGGTGGACTACGACACCGTCTACAACGAAGCCATGGCCTACGCCAAAGACATCTTGCCCATGATGGCCGACGTGTCACGCGAACTCAACGAAGCCCACCAAGCCGGCGCCAACCTTTTGTTTGAAGGCGCACAAGGCACCTTGCTCGACGTGGACCACGGCACTTACCCCTTCGTCACCTCCAGCAACTGCGTGGCCGGTAACGCCGCTGCGGGCGCAGGCGTGGGCCCCGGCATGCTGCACTACATCTTGGGCATCACCAAGGCGTACTGCACACGCGTGGGCGGCGGCCCATTCCCCACCGAATTGGATTGGGAAACCCCAGGCAACCCCGGCTACCACATGTCCACCGTGGGCGCTGAAAAAGGTGTGACCACCGGCCGTTCACGCCGCTGCGGCTGGTTTGACGCTGCCTTGCTCAAGCGCAGCGCGCAAGTCAATGGCCTTACCGGTTTGTGCATCACCAAACTCGACGTGCTCGACGGCTTGACTGAATTGCTCTTGTGTGTGGGCTACGAGTTGGACGGCGAAACCATCGACATCTTGCCCATGGGCGCGGATGAGATTGCACGCTGCAAACCCATCTACGAAAGCATCCCCGGCTGGACCGACAGCACCGTGGGTGTGACCGACTATGCCAAGCTGCCCAAGGCCGCTCAGCACTACTTGAACCGCATCGCCGACACCACAGGCGTGCCCATCCACATGGTGTCGACCAGCCCAGATCGTGACCACACGATCTTGTTGACCCACCCCTACATTGCTTAATTTTTAAAGGACCTGAACCCATGTTGACCGAAGACGGCAAACACCTGTACGTGTCGTATGACGAGTACCACAACCTGATTGAAAAACTCGCCATCAAGATTCACCAATCTGGCTGGGAATTCGACACCATTCTTTGCTTGGCCCGTGGCGGCATGCGCCCTGGCGACATCTTGTCACGCATCTTTGACAAGCCCTTGGCCATCATGTCCACCAGCTCCTACCGCGCTGATGCCGGTACCGTGCAAGGCCATTTGGACATCGCGCGCTTCATCACCACACCCAAAGGCGAAATCGCTGGCCGTGTGTTGTTGGTGGACGACTTGGCTGACACCGGCCACACCTTGAAGGCTGTGGTGGACCAGCTCAAGAACAACTACGCCCCCATCACCGAATTGCGCACCGCCGTGATTTGGACCAAAGGGGTGTCGGAATTCAAACCCGATTACTCGATGGACTACTTGGCCACTAACCCTTGGATTCACCAACCGTTTGAGCCGTATGACAGCATGCG